>NZ_JBEOXT010000060.1:0-33464 GCF_040296685.1 Streptomyces sp. NPDC002054 | reverse complement strand
CCGATCCATAGCGCGGTGACCCGCGCTCCGACGTGTGCCCTTCCGAACTCCGGCGCGGCGCGGCCCGGCGCGGCCCGGCCCGGCCCGGCCCGGCCCGGCCCGGCCCGGCCCGGCCCGGCGCGGCGCGGCCCGGCGCGGCCCGGCCCGGCCCGGCCCGGCCCGGCCTGCGGCGCATTTCCCCACCCCGCCCCTTCCCGAAACCGGGCTGCCGCCCGGACCCGCTCGGGGCTCCGCCCCCGTCCCGCGGACCCGGGGTCCGGGCGTTGGGCACCGGGGCTCCGCCTGCCCCGGCCCGCCCCGGGGTGCCCGGGCTCCGCCGGGCACCGTTCTCGGGGGCTCCGCCCCCGAACCCCCCGCCTGGTGGGCCCGGGCTCCGGGGCCGGCCCCGGGCTGTGCTCGGCCCCCAGGTCCCCGGGGCCGGGCCCCGCACCCCCGACGCTGGGGCCCGCCGGGCCCCACCTGCAGGGCGGGACAGTTCACCCGCACGCAAGCCTGGGCTCAGGTCGCGTTTCCGGCTCCGGCAGGAGCCTCGGCACAATGGCCGCTATGACCCACAGCGCCCGACGGAACCTCACGGTCGGCTTCGACCTCGATATGACGCTCATCGACTCCCGGCCGGGCATCAAGGCCGCCTACGTGGCCCTGTCGGCCGAGACCGGTACCTTCATCGACGCCGACGAGGCCGTCACCCGGCTCGGGCCGCCGCTGGACGAGGAGCTCGCGTACTGGTTCCCGGAGGGTGAGATTCCGGCGATGGCGGACCGCTATCGGGAGATCTACCCCACCCACGCCATCGCGCCGACCCCGGCCATGCCGGGTGCCCGCGAGGCCGTCCAGGCGGTCCAGGCGATGGGCGGGCGCGCCATCGTGGTCACCGCCAAGCACGAGCCGAACGCCCGGCTGCACCTCGCCCACCTCGGCATCGAGCCGGACGCGGTGATCGGCTGGCTCTGGGCAGAGGCCAAGGCCGGCGCGCTCCGCGAGTACGGCGCGCAGGTCTACGTCGGCGACCACGTCGGCGACGTGCGCGGCGCCCGCACCGCCGGCGCGCTCTCGGTGGCGGTGCCCACCGGGCCCTGCCCGGAGCCGGAGCTGCGGGCGGCGGGCGCGGACGTGGTGCTGCCCGACCTCACCGCCCTGCCGGCCTGGCTGGAGGCGTACGTCGCGGCTCAGGAGGTCTGAGACTGCGAGCGGGCGGCGGCGCGGCGCTGGGCCGCGATCCCGCGCAGCACCCCGGCGGCCGAGATGATGAAGCCGACGCCCATCAGCATGCACACCGCCCACGCGTACGACGGGAACGGGTCGGTGTCCAGGAACAGTGGAGCCATGGTCGCCAGAGTGGCCAGCGCACCGAGAATGAACACGATGCCGCCCGCCTTGACCAATGCGTCGCCGGGCCGTGCTTCGTCGGTCTGAGGAGTAGCAGTCACCCCACCAGGGTAGTTCCCTGGCCGAAGCGGCCAACAGGTTCCGACCGGGCGACGTCTTGTCACCCGCCCCGAGACCATTAGCCTGAGAGGTGGCGGGTCACAGATGACCCGCTGTACTGCTATCCGGAGCCGTTTTCCTGGGTGTTCCAGGGTGCTCCGGATGGCAATTCGGACCCACGAGCAAGGACAGAGGACAGACGTGCCTACCGGCAAGGTCAAGTGGTTCAACAGTGAGAAGGGCTTCGGCTTTCTCTCCCGGGACGACGGCGGGGACGTCTTCGTCCACTCGTCGGTGCTCCCTGCCGGGGTCGATGCCCTCAAGCCCGGCCAGCGCGTCGAGTTCGGCGTGGTCGCGGGTCAGCGCGGTGACCAGGCCCTTTCGGTGACGGTACTGGAGCCGGCCCCGTCGGTCGCGGCGGCTCAGCGGCGCAAGCCGGACGAGCTCGCCTCCATCGTGCAGGACCTGACCACCCTTCTGGAGAACATCACGCCGATGCTGGAGCGCGGGCGCTACCCCGACAAGGTGCACGGCGCGAAGATCGCCGGCCTGCTGCGTGCAGTGGCCGACCAGCTCGACGTCTGAGCCGCCCGGTCAAACAGCCGTGCCCCGCCACCCGAAGGAGTGGCGGGGTACAGCTGTTCGTGAGGGAGTGAGCCAGTGAGCTACGGGAAGCTCAGTGCGTCCGGGGCGATGGGCGGCACCAGGCCCTCCGCCGCGGCCCGGGTCAGCAGCCCGCGCACCGCCGCGTACCCGTCATCGCCGAGCCCCGCCGTGAACTCGTTCACGTACAGCCCGATGTGCTGGTCCGCGACCGCCGGATCCAGCTCCTGCGCATGCGCCCGCACATACGGCCGGGAGGCCTCCGGATCGTCCCAGGCCATCAGGACCGAGGCCTTGGCCGCCGCGGCCAGCGCGTGCAGCGTCGGCGCGCCCAGCGACCGCTTCGCGACGATGGCGCCGAGCGGAATGGGCAGGCCGGTGGTGGTCTCCCAGTGCTCGCCCATGTCGGCGAGGCAGTGCAGCCCGTAGTCCTGATAGGTGAACCGGGCCTCGTGGATCACCAGACCGGCGTCCACCTTCCCGTCCCGGACGGCCGGCATGATCTCGTGGAACGGCATCACGACCACGTTCCCGACCCCGCCGGGCAGCACATCGGCCGCCCACAGCCGGAACAGCAGGTAGGCGGTGGAGCGTTCACTCGGCACGGCGATCGTCCGCCCGGTCAGGTCCAGCCCCGGCTCCCGGCTCAGCACCAGCGGGCCGCAGCCGCGCCCGAGCGCGCCGCCGCAGGGCAGCAGGGCGTACTCGTCCAGCACCCACGGCAGTACGGCGTACGACACCTTCAGCACGTCCAGCTCGCCGCGCTCGGCCATGCCATTGGTCAGGTCGATGTCGGCGAAGGTCACGTCGAGCACCGGAGCGTCCGGGACCCGGCCGTGCGCCCAGGCGTCGAAGACGAAGGTGTCGTTGGGGCAGGGCGAGTAGGCGATCTTCACGGTCGTGGCAACGGCCTCAGCGGTCATGGCGTTCTCCCCAGTTCGCGAGTACGGGTCCCAGCACGCGGAAGGCCTCGGTCAGCGCGGCCAGCGCATCGCCGATCCGCCAGGCGGACCGGTCGCGCGGCCCGACCGCATTGGACACGGCGCGGATCTCCAGCACGGGCAGCCCGTGCGAGGCCGCGGCCTCGGCCACACCGAAGCCTTCCATGGCCTCGGCCCCGGCCAGCGGGTGCCGGGCGGCGAGTTCGGCGGCCCGGGCGGCGGTGCCGGTGACCGTGGAGACGGTCAGCACCGGGGCGAGGAGCCCGCCGGTGGCCTCGGCGGCGCGGGCGGCCAGTTCGGCGGGCGGCAGATGGACGCTCCGCCCGAAGCCGAGCGCATCGACGGCGAGGAAGCCGTCGGGGGTCTCGGCGCCCAGATCGGCGGCGACGATGGCGTCGGCGACGACGAGCGAGCCGAGCGGGGCGGCGGGCTCGAACCCGCCGCCGATGCCGGCGGACACGACGACCCGATACGACGACGGCGAGGCGGCCAGGGCCAGGGCTGTCGCGGTGCCGGCCGCCGCGGCGGCCGGCCCGACACCCGCGACGAGCACGTCGACGGCCAGCCCGGGCAGGTCCCGGCGGGTGATGAGGTAACCGCCGGGCAGTGTGCGCGGCCCCGCTTCCACGGGGTCCGGATGAGGGGTGAGACCGGTGGTGACGGATTCTGCCTCCGCCGCCACCGCGGTCACGACGAGCGCGCGCACCGGATGTCCTGGGCCCGGACTACTTCAGCTTCAGGTTGTACGACCAGACCGCCTGCGGTTTGCCGTCCTTGGTGAACTGCACGATGTTCAGCAGCTTGGAGGCCGGGGTCTCGCCCTGGCCGCCGGTGGCGAAGATGTCGACGTTCGGGAAGCTGCGGTAGGTGTTCCCGGACTGGTCGGTGATGGGCTGGCCGTCCAGCACCGGCTGCCACGTGCTGCCGTGCTCCACGATCTCCGGCTCGACACCGAGGCGCAGGGTGTCGCCACGGCCGTATTCGATGGTCTTGGCCTTCTTGATGTCGGCCAGGCACTTCTGGACCTCATCGATGGGCATGTCCTTCTCGCCCTTCGCGGGGCGGCAGGCTGCCTCGGTGGAGACCGACGAGCTGCCGACCGTCACGGTCGCCAGGGGCGTCGGCTTGTCGCAGGCGGACAGAAGGAGGAGGCCGGCGGACACGGCCCCGAGGGCCGCGACGCTGCGGCGGGCCCTACCCGGGATAAGCGGTGCGGTCATGAGCCGAAGGCTATCGGGCGGACCCCGCCCCCACCGCACGGGGTGTCCCCGCCCCGCCGGGCGGCGCGGGGGCGGCTACGCCAGGCGGGGGCGGGGAGCCGCGAGGCCAGGCCAGGCGGGCGGGGGCAGGGGCGGCTAGGCCACGCGGGGGCGGGGGGAGCCGGGGCTGCGGGGGTGCAGGGTGGTGAGCAGGCCGCGCAGCGCCACCGTGGTGCCCGCCGCGACGATGGTCGCGGCCACCGACATGCCCAGCACCCCGTTCAGCGGCAGCACGATCCCGATCGCGCCCCCCAGCACCCACGCCACCTGCAACACCGTCTCGGACCGGGCGAAGGCCGAGGTCCGCACGGCCTCCGGGACGTCCCGCTGGATCATCGCGTCCAGCGACAGCTTCGCCAGCGCCTGGCAGAACCCGGCCGTCGCCCCCAGCACCGCCACCATCAGCCCGCTGAAGAACACCGCCGCGACGATCGCCACCGCGAGGGTCAGCGACAGCACCGCCGCGACGATCGTCTCCGGCGCCCGCGCCCGCAGCCACGCGCCCACCGCCGTGCCGCACGCGTTCCCGACGCCCGCCGCGACCCCGACGATGCCCAGCGACACCGCCGCGCTCTGCCCGGCCAGCGGATGCTCGCGCAGCAGGAACGCCAGGAAGAAGATCAGGAACCCGGACAGGCCGCGCATCGCCGCGTTCGCGCCCAGCCCGCACAGCACCGACGGCCCCACCGTCCGCAGCCCCGGCCGCCGCGAGCGCCGCTCGTGCGTGGACAGCCGGGCCCGGCGCTCGCCCTTCGCCTCGTCCACCTTGTGCGGCAGCGTGAACGCCGCGAAGGTCCCCGCCAGGAACACCGCACAGGCCCCGTACAGCGGCCACTGCGGCCCGATCTGATGGAGTCCGGCACCCACCGGCGCGGCCACCCCGGTGGCCAGCAGCCCGGCCAGGGTCACCCGCGAGTTCGCCTTGACCAGGGAGAACCCGGTCGGCAGCAGTCGCGGTACGACCGCACTGCGCACCACCCCGTACGCCTTGGACGCGACCAGCACGCCCAGCGCCGCCGGGTACAGCTCCAGCCCGCCGGTGGCCACCGCGCCCGACATCATCAGCGCCAGCAGGGCACGGGCCAGCATCGAGGCCCCCATGGCGGCGCGCCGGCCGTGCGGCAGCCGGTCCAGCAGCGGGCCGATCACCGGGGCGAGCAGGGTGAAGGGGAGCATGGTGATGGCCAGGTAGAGGGCGACCCGGCCGCGGGCCTCGTCCGTGGGCACCGAGAAGAACACCGTCGAGGCCAGCGCCACGGTGATCATCACATCGCCGGCGCCGTTGATGGCGTGCAGCTCGATCAGCTTGCCGAGCCCCGACTCCCCGGCGCCATGGGCGTGGGTGGCCCGGCGGATCCCGCGCGCGGTTCCCGTGATCGGCTGGTGCAGGGCATGACCGACGGCCCGGCCCGCCCTCCGGACGCGGCCCGAGCCGTCGTCGGACGACCGTACGGGTGCCACGTGGCCATAGTGCCCCAGCAGGGCTCTGCAGACTCTTTTCGGCGCGGCACGGGCCCTCGGGGCGGTGTCCGGGCGGCGTCCGGGCGGTGTCCGGGAGGGCGGGGATGTCCGCGAATCGGACTTGCATGTGGGCCCAGGGCTTCGAAGGAGGTAGCGTGCGTAGCGCGCCACCGGCGGTTGCTCCTGGCCGCGCGCCTCTTCGCGATCCCGCAGAATGGATTGCAGTAGGTGTGCCCGGGACCCATCGGGCGCGGACGTCGACGCGGCCCTCTGGTCCGCTCCGCCCGTGCCACGCAGGGGACTGACCGACGGGTCGTTGTGGACGACAAGTACGGACGGCGCACTCGTGAGACGGCGTAGGAGAGAACGAGACCAGTGAGTGCTGCGACCACGCGAAGCCGTACCCCCCGCACCCCCGACCGCCTGTGCGCCGAGGCGGTGGAACTCGCCCGCGCGGCGGCCGAGGAGGCCGCGGCCCCCGGCATCGTGGGCGAGCACGTCTCCGTCGTAGCGGAGGGCGACCGGGTCGTCACGCACTTCTTCGAGTGCCGGGAGGCGGGCTACCGGGGCTGGCGCTGGGCCGTCACCGTGACCCGCGCCTCCCGCGCCAAGCTGGTCACCCTCGACGAAACGGTGCTCCTGCCCGGCCCGGATGCGCTGCTCGCGCCGGAGTGGGTGCCGTGGAGCGAGCGGCTGCGGCCGGGCGACATGGGCCCCGGCGATCTGCTTCCGACGGACGCCGAGGACCTGCGGCTGGAGCCCGGCTACACGGGCGAGGACGCGCCGCCGCCGAACTCGCTGGTCTCGGAGGAGCTCGCGGACCTCGCGGAGGCGGAGGACGCGGCGCTGACGGACCGGGTGGTCGTGCCGGAGCGCGGCTCGATCGCCGCGGTGGCCGAGGAGCTCGGCATGCGCCGGGCCCGGGTGCTGTCCCGGTACGGGCTGCACACCGCGGCCGACCGCTGGGACGAGTCCTTCGGCGCGAAGACCCCGATGGCCCAGGCGGCCCCGGCCTCCTGTGTCTCCTGCGGCTTCCTGGTGAAGATCGGCGGCTCGCTGGGCCAGGCGTTCGGCGTCTGCGCGAACGAGTTCGGGCCGGCGGATGGCCGCTTGGTCTCGCTGTCGTACGGGTGCGGCGGGCACTCGGAGGCTGCGGTGATGCCGAAGCCGCCGAGGCCGGCGCCGCCGGTGCTCGACTCGATGCGGTCGGACGAGTTCCCGCTCCGGCCGACCCCGGACGAGGGCCAAATCCCCCCGCCGGACACCGCATCCTCGGACCTCGGCCACAGCTGACCCCGCGGGCTGCGCCCGGGCCCCGGCAGGCCTACGCCCCGCACCCGCGGGGTGCCCCGGGCTGCGCCCTTGCGCCCGCTCCGGGTCTGCGCCCCGCACCCGCGGGGTGCCCGGGCCCAGCCGGCCCCCGCGCCCCCGGCTGCGCCCCCCCCCCGGCGGTCCTGCGCCCCCACCCGCTGCCTGCCGGGCTCCGAGGCTCCGCCCCGGCCCCGACCCGCTGCGCGGAGCCTCCCCCCACCCCGCCCCTTCCCGAAACCGGGGCCCCGCCCCGGACCCCACCGGGGCTGCGCCCCACACCCCCGTGGGGCTGCGCCCCACGCCTACCGGGTGCCCCGGGCTGCGCCCGCCACTTCCGGGGCTGCGCCCCGACCCCCGTGCGGGGCTGAGCCTGCACCCGCCGGGTGCCCGGGGCTGCGCCCCGGCCCCGAAGGGGCTCCGCCCCGGCCCCCGAGCAGGCTGCGCCCAGCACCACCCGCCGGGGCGTCCGGGCTCCGCCCGTCACCCACCCCGGGGGGCCCGCACCCGTCGGGTGCTCCGGGCTGCGCCAGGCACTGCCGGGGCTGCGCCCCGCCCCCTGGGGGCCGCGCCCGCGCTCGCCGGGCGTCGGGCTGCGGCCCGACCATGCTCCGGGGCCTCGGCGGGGGCCCTGCGTCCGGTCGGATCGACCATGGCGTGAACCCGGCGCACGGGTGGTACGTGTTGGCTGCGGAGTCACTCCCGTGACGACAGTCGACGGACCACCCAGGACGAAGGAGACATGGCATGGGCGACACCACCCGCCGGCGGACGGTCCTCGCGGCAGGCGCCGCGGCCCTGGCCGGTACCGCGCTCGCCGGCTGCGGCGACGGCGACAACGACACAGCAGCCGTCGGCAGCGGCGCCGGCGAGGCGCAGGCAGCCGCGCCCGCCCGGGAGCTTGCCGCGGTCTCGGAGATCCCGGTCGGCGGCGGCAAGGTCTTCAAGGACCAGAAGGTGGTGGTCACCCAGCCCAAGGCCGGGGAGTTCAAGGCCTACTCGGCCGTCTGCACCCACCAGGGCTGCGCCGTCACCTCGGTGACGGACGGAAAGATCGTGTGCCCCTGCCACCAGAGCTTCTTCAAGGTCGAGGACGGCTCGGTCGCCAGCGGCCCGGCCACCCGCCCGCTCCCGGCAGCGAAGATCACCGTCGCCGGGGACAAGATCAACCTCGGCTGAGCCCGCCCCTCAGTCGCTGCGACGGCGGCGCAGCAGTCGTCGGCCGCCCATGACCAGGACGGTGGCGCCCGCCAGCACCAGGGCGCCCCGGGTGAAGTTGCCGCCCTCCCCCGCGGGTTCGGGGTCGGCGGCGGCGGCGTTCGGCGAGGAGCGGGGGGAGGGGGCGCCGGAGGCGCCCGGGCCCGGCTGGGCGGCGACCGGGATGGCGACCACCCGGCTCTTCGCGCCCTCCGCCCCGAACATCAGCGCCGAGCCGTCCGCCGTGTACGTCACCGACTCCGCCTGCCCCTGCCACGGCGCGTCCACCCGCTCGCCCTCGCCCTCCGGCCGGCCGTCCCGCCACGGGTAGGTCCGGGCGACGAGATAGCCGCGCAGGGCCAGCCGGTTGCCGTCCGGGGAGAACGCCCCGTCCGTCACCCACGGCACGGCCGCGACCCGCCGGAACACGTTCGCCCCGCCGCCGGACAGGTTCGCCGGGCCCTCGTACAGGCCGCCCTTCTCCCGGTCCTTGCTCGCGATGTAGACCCGCCCGGTCTTCGGATGCACCATCAGCGCCTCGGCGTCCCGCGGCCCGTCCGCGTACTTCACGGTGAACTGGGTGGCCTTCACCGTCACGTCGCCCAGCTGTTTCGGCTCCGGGAAGCGGTAGATCCAGACGTGCTCCCAGCCGCCGTTGCGGTTGTCGCCGATGTCGCCGACGTACAGCTGCCCGTCCGGGCCCAGCGAGACCGCCTCGACGTCGCGCGGCCGGCCCACCCCCGTCATGGTGATCCGGGCGACCGTGCGGCCGGTGGCCGCGTCCACCCCGTAGAGGTACGGGCCGTCGTCGCTGTCGTTGTGCGTCCAGTACACGCCCGGGTGCGTACGGCTGGCCGCCAGACCGCTGGACTCGGTGATCCGCGGGTCCTCTATGACGAAGGACGCGGCGGGCGGCTCGGCCGCGGACGCGGCGGGGGCGGTGGCCGCGAGCGCGGCTAGGGCCACGGTGGCCAGGACGAGCGGAAGTCGGCGCATACCCCCCAGCCTGCCAGGGTGTCCGGCATCACAGCGGCGTGGCCCGCCCCATCCAGGATGATGACGGGATGCGTTTCATGTTCGTCGGCGACTCCATGACCATCGGACGCGCCGGCGACTACACCTGGCGCTACCGGATGTGGCAGCACCTCAACGCGACTTTCGGCGGCCCGTACAAGATCGTCGGCCCGCGCACCGAGGTGTACGACACCTTCGCGGACGCGCCCGTCTCCCACGACTACGCCGATCCGGGCTTCCCCGCGCACGCCCGCCGGCACCTGGCCGGCTGGGGCGAGGGCTGGCAGCACATGGCCCCGCTCGTCGGCGGCGCCGTCGCCGCCCACAAGCCGGACGTCCTGCTGGTCTCCCTCGGCCTGATCGACCTCGGCTTCTACACGGACGCCGGCCAGACGGCCGCCAACGTCCGCGCCTTCGTCACGGCCGCCCGGCAGGCCCGTCCGTCCGTCCGGATGGTGCTGCTGCCGGTGATCCCCAACAGCCGCGCCGACACCGACGAGCCCTTCGCCGCCGAGGTCGCCCGCTTCAACGAGCTGCTGGCCAAGGCGGTGGCCGACCTGTCCACGGACGCCTCGCCGCTGCTGCTGGCGGCGCGCCCGGAGTCGTACGACATCCACTACGACACCTACGACGGCACCCACCCCAACGCCTCCGGGGAGCACCGGCTGGCGGGGGAGTTCGCCGCGGTGATGCACCAGGCCTGGGGCCTGGGCGGCCCGTACCGGCCCCGGGACTGACACCTACCGACCTTCATCGTCAGGGGACGATGAAGGTCAATCTGGCAGGGGTGCGGTAACCCCGCGCTGATCTTGAAGTAACGCAGCCGGAAGGGCAGGTCAACGAGGCTCTCCGGGTGGGCACACGGCTCGGCGCGGGCGCCCCCCCGCCCGTACGTTGGGCGTTCGCGAACCGCCGCGCGCGCGGCGGCTCTTGCGTCGAGTCCACTCCAAGCAGTTGGCTTGGTCCATGGAGTACACGCAGCTCGGACGCACCGGACTCAAGGTCAGCCGACTCGTCCTCGGCACGATGAACTTCGGTCCGCAGACCGACGAACCGACCAGCCACGCCATCATGGACGCCGCGCTCGACGCGGGTCTGAACTTCTTCGACACCGCCAACGCCTACGGGTGGGGTGCCAACAAGGGCCGGACCGAGGAGATCATCGGTTCCTGGTTCGCGCACGGCGCGGGGCGCCGCGACAAGACCGTGCTCGCCACCAAGGTCTACGCGAACATGGCCGCGGAAGGCGACGCCTGGCCCAACCACGACCGGCTCTCGGCGGTGAACATCCGGCGCGCCGTGGAGGCCAGCCTCCGCCGGCTGCGGACGGACTACATCGACCTCTACCAGTTCCACCACATCGACCGGCTGACTCCCTTCGAGGAGCTCTGGCAGGCCGTGGACGTGCTGATCCAGCAGGGCAAGATCCTCTACGCCGGCTCCTCGAACTTCCCCGGCTACAAGATCGCCCAGGCCAACGAGACCGCCGCGCGGCGCGGCATGGTCGGGCTGGTCAGCGAGCAGTGCCTGTACAACCTCCACGAGCGGCGCGCCGAGATGGAGGTCGTGCCGGCCGCGCAGGAGTACGGCCTCGGCGTGATTCCGTGGTCCCCGCTGCACGGCGGCCTGCTCGGCGGCGTGATCAAGAAGGAGGTCTCGGGCGGGCGACGGGCCGAGGGCCGGACCGCCGAGGCGCTGGCCGACAGCTCGGTGCGGGCGCAGATCCAGGCGTACGAGAACCTGCTCGACAAGCACGGCCTGGAGCCCGGCGAGACGGCGCTGGCCTGGCTGCTGACCCGGCCCGGGGTCACCGGGCCGATCGTCGGGCCGCGTACGCCGGAGCAGCTCGAGAGCGCGCTGCGGGCGCTGGAGCTGGAGCTGGGGGAGGAGCTGCTGACGGCTCTGGACGAGGTCTTCCCCGGTCCTGGCCCGTCCCCGGAGGCCTTCGCCTGGTGACCGGGCTGCTGCCTGCTACTTCAGGGCAGCAGCGACCGCCACGAGGGCGAACATCAACACGAGCACACCGGCCATGACACGGTTTCTGGTCTTCGGATCCACGCATCGAGCGTAACGAATGACGTGGGTCACCCGGTCAGCGGCCAGGACCGGACCACCTCGTAGCGGGGCTGCTCGCCCGGGATCCCGCTCGTCGGGAGGTTGCTGCGGACCAGGTGCAGCTCGGTGACCTGCCAGGGAGTGCCCTCGAAGGCCGCGAGGGCACTCAGCTGGGGGTGCAGGTCCGCATCGCCGTGGGCGCTGCGGGCCAGCGTCAGGTGGGCGGCGTACCGGCGGTGCTGGTCCATCGGTACGCCGGCCCGCCGGGCGGCGGCGTCGGCCCGCTCGGCGAGCATCCGCAGCCCGTCGAGCCCGCCCGCGGCACCGGTCCACAGGGCGCGGTTGCCGAAGTGGCCGGAGCCGTGCAGGCGCAGCGGGAAGGGCGCGGTGCGGGCGGCTGCCCGCCCGAGCCGCTCGTACAGCTCGGGCAGCAGCCGGTCCTCGACCTCGCCCATGAAGGCGAGGGTGAAGTGCCAGCCCGCCTCCTGGGTCCAGCGCAGCCGCTCGCCGGGCGGCAACGCAGCCACCGCGTCCCGCAGTTCGGCGACGGCAGCCTCGGGGGGCAACACGGCGGCGAAGAGTCTCATGCCGTGAGGCTAGGCCCTGTCCGGGCGATCTTCGTGGATGAGCCCGCGTCGTCTGGTGCGGTGCATCGCAAGGCGGAGCGTCGCGGCTCGTACTGGACGTACTTGCGCGATGCGACAACGCAGCGAGGTGCCGTGCCAGGCGGCGCGGGCCCGCGGAGATCGCCCGGACAGGGCCTAAGCCACGCGGACCAGCTCGCGCGGTCTCGCGGACGGGACGAAGGTGACGCCGTGGCGGTTCACCCGCAGCCGCAGGTTGCCCACCCGGGACAGCACCAGGCCCACCGCCACCGCGGCGGCCAGCGAGATCAGGCCGCCCGCCGCCATGCCGGTACGGGCACCGAAGTGGTCCGTCACCCAGCCCACCAGCGGTGCGCCGAGCGGGGTGCCGCCGAAGAAGACCATCATGAAGAGGGCCATCACCCGGCCCCGCATCTCGGGGTCCGTGGCCATCTGGACGCTGGAGTTCGCCACCACGTTCACGGTCAGGCCGAACATCCCGACCGGTACCAGCAGGGCCGCGAAGAGCCAGAAGCCGGGTGCGAAGGCGGTCACCGCCACCAGGCCGCCGAACAGCGCGGCGGCGGCGACCAGCAGGCGGAGCCGGGCGTGGCCGCGCCGGGCCGCGAGCAGGGCGCCGGCCAGGGAGCCGACCGCGATCAGGGTGTTGAGCAGGCCGTATGTCCCGGCGTCACCGTGGAAGACGTCCTCGGTGAAGGCGGTCAGCCAGATCGGGAAGTTGAACCCGAAGGTGCCGATGAAGCCGACCAGGACGATGGGCCAGACCAGCTCGGGGCGGCCGGCGACATAGCGCAGACCCTCCCGCAGCTGTCCCTTGGCCCGGGGCCGGGGCTCCGTCGGGTGCAGCTCCTGCGGTCGCATCAGCAGCAGTCCGATGACCGGGGCGGCGAAGGACAGGCCGTTCAGCAGGAAGGCCCAGCCGGAGCCGACGGCGGTGATCAGCACACCGGCGACCGCCGGGCCGACCAGCCGCGCGGACTGGAAGTTGGCCGAGTTCAGGCTGACCGCGTTGGCCAGCTGGTCCGGTCCGACCATCTCGGAGACGAAGGACTGCCGGGCGGGGTTGTCGACCACCGTGATCAGACCGACCAGGAAGGCGGTCAGGTACACGTGCCAGACCTGGACGTGCCCGCTGAGGGTGAGGACACCCAGTGCGGCGCCGGTGAGGCCCATCGCACCCTGGGTGGCCAGCAGCAGTGGCCGCTTCGGCAGCCGGTCGGCGAGTACGCCTCCGTAGAGCCCGAACACCAGCATCGGCAGGAACTGCAGGGCGATGGTGATGCCGACGGCGGAGGCGGACCCGGTCAGGGAGAGGACCAGCCAGTCCTGGGCGATGCGCTGCATCCAGGTGCCGGTGTTCGAGACGACCTGACCGGTCGCGAAGAGCCGGTAGTTCCGGATCTTCAGCGAGCTGAACATCGAGTTCTTGGTAGGGGTGGATATCGGTCCGGGGGCGGAGTCTGCTCCGTTTCCCGTACTCAAAGGCGTTCGCCTCCTCTGTCGCTCCTACAGGTGGGCGAGCTTTTCGAGGACGGGCGCCGCTTCTCTCAGTTTGGCCCACTCGTCCTCGTCCAGCTCGGCCGCGAGCCGGGCCAGGAAGGCGTTCCGCTTGCGACGGCTCTCCTCGAGCATCGCTTCGGCCTCCTCCGTCTGGCTGACCACCTTCTGGCGGCGGTCGTCCGGGTGCGGCTCCAGCCTGACCAGGCCCTTGGCCTCCAGCAGCGCGACGATGCGGGTCATCGAGGGCGGCTGCACGTGCTCGCGCCGGGCCAGCTCACCGGGGGTGGCCTGGCCGCAGCGGGCAAGGGTGCCGAGCACCGACATCTCGGTCGGGCTCAGCGATTCGTCGACGCGCTGGTGCTTCAGGCGCCGGCCCAGCCGCATGACGGCCGAGCGGAGGTCGTTCACGGCGGCAGCATCGTCGCCATGGGTGAGGTCGGGCATGTCCTTAGAATAACTCATTACTCTCGCTAAAGAACATCGGGTTGTTCCGTCACTCGTACGGGTGAGGCGGCTCCGGAAAGTGACACGCGCCCACGCCCTGGCCCCGACGCTTTCGGCATGGGGACACATGTGCTGAGCATGCGCATAGACGGGGAGCTCCTCGAACGCCTCCGGACTCATGCCGCCAAACGCGGAATGAGCGTCCAGGACTATGTGGTCCAGACGCTCATTCGCGACGACTTCGACGAACGCTTCAAGGCGGCCGTCGACGAGACGGAGAAGTTCTACGGGCTTACGTGAGGCCCAGCGCCGGCATCGCGTAGTAGAAGACGAACACCGCCGACACGATGTACATGGCCACCGGGACCTCGCGGCCCCGGCCGGTCGCCAGCCGCAGTGCGCTGAAGGCGATGAAGCCGATGCCGATGCCGTTGGTGATCGAGTACGTGAACGGCATCGTGACCATCGCCAGGAAGGCCGGGACGGCGATGGTGAAGTCGCTCCAGTCGATGTCCCTGATCGAGCCCGCCAGGATCAGGAAGCCGACCGCGACCAGGGCCGGGGTGGCCGCCTGCGAGGGGACCATGGTGGCCAGCGGGGTCAGGAACAGGGCCACCGTGAACAGGCCGCCGGTCACCACGTTCGCCAGGCCGGTGCGGGCGCCCTCGCCGACGCCGGCCGTGGACTCCACGAAGCAGGTGGTGGCCGAGGAGGAGGTGGCGCCGCCGGAGGCCACGGCGAGGCCGTCCACCAGCAGCACCTTGTTGATGCCCGGGAAGTTGCCCTTCTCGTCCATCAGCTTGGCCTCGTCACCGACGCCCAGGATGGTGCCCATCGCGTCGAAGAAGCAGGACAGCAGGACGGTGAAGACGAACAGCAGGCCGGTGAGCAGGCCCACCTTCTCGAAGCCGCCGAACAGGCTGACCTGGCCGACCAGGCCGAAGTCGGGCGCGGCCACCGGGTTGCCCGGCCACTCGGGGACGGTCAGCCCCCAGGCCTGGCCCGGCAGGTCCGCCAGCAGCTGGACGCCGACCGCGATCACCGTCATCACGACGATCGAGATCAGGATGGCGCCCGGGGTCTTGCGGATCAGCAGGGCCAGGGTGAGCAGCACACCGAGGACGAAGATCAGCACCGGCCAGCCGTTCAGGTGGCCGCCGGAGCCGAGCTGGAGCGGCACCGTGGTGTGGGCGGCGTCCGGGATGCGGGAGACGAAGCCCGAGTCCACCAGGCCGATCAGCATGATGAAGAGGCCGATGCCGATCGCGATGCCCTTGCGCAGGCCCACCGGGACGGCGTTCATCACCCGCTCGCGCAGGCCGGTGGCGACCAGGATCATCACCACGAAGCCGGCGAGGACCACCATGCCCATGGCGTCCGCCCAGCTCATGCGCGGGGCGAGCTGGAGGGCGACGACGGTGTTCACGCCGAGGCCGGCCGCGAGCGCGATCGGGACGTTTCCGATGACGCCCATGAGGAGGGTGGTGAAGGCCGCGGCCAGCACGGTGGCGGTGACCAGCTGGCCGCCGTCGAGCTGGTGGCCGTACATGTCCTTCGCGCTGCCGAGGATGATCGGGTTCAGCACGATGATGTAGGCCATCGCGAAGAAGGTGGCGAATCCGCCGCGGATCTCGCGGGCGACGGTCGAGCCGCGCTCGGAGATCTTGAAATAGCGGTCCAGGCCGCTGCCATTGCCCGTGCCCGGAGTGCCGGTGCCCGGAGTGCCGGGGGCGGAAGGCGGCGTGTCTGTGGGGGCCGCGGCGGATGCCGAGGTGCTCATGCGGTCCTCAAAGTGGTTCGTTTTGGTGGATTCATACGAAAGAATCCGCTTTCAAGCAAACCGTTTCAGTATGAACACATGAACGAGGGGGCGTCCATCTCCGCGCGTAGACCGAAAATCGGGCCGCCTAGACTGAGCGGCATGGCGAAGTGGACCCCGAAACATGAAGCGCCCGCGCCCCTCGAGGGCCCGGTGGTCGCCACCATCACCGGCGGCACCCTCCTCTGGTTCGCCATGTTCCTGGTGCAGCTGCCGTTCTACGGCTGGTTCGCCGACCGGGACCTGCTGTGGTGGGTGTGGACCTGCGCGGCCGGCGGCGGGCTCGGCCTGATCGGCATCTGGTACGTCCGGGCGCGCGATGCCGCCCTCAAGCGCCAGGCCGCTGCTGCTGCCACCGCCGGAGCGACCGGTGTCGCCGACCAGACCGAGGAAGGATTCGGCTCATCCTGAAGTCGGATCTTCTGACTACTCGGCGGGTGAATGGCCCGCACCGCCCGTACCGTCGAAAGCATGACGCAGCGGGCACAGATCGATCATGACGGGCCGGAGCGGGCCGGCGCCGCCATCGACGCAGGAGCGGAGCTCGATCCGGTCCATCCGGTCCCGCTGCCCGCACCCGCGTTCAAACCGGGCGGCCTGACCACCGCCCAGGTCGCCGAACGAGTGGCCCGCGGCGACGTCAACGACGTGCCCGTCCGCTCCTCGCGGTCCACCGCCGACATCATCCGGGGCAACGTCTTCACCCGCTTCAACGCCATCATCGGCGTGCTCTGGGTGATCATGTTCATCGTCGCGCCGATCCAGGACAGCCTCTTCGGCTTCGTGATCATCGCGAACACCGGAATCGGCATCATCCAGGAACTCCGCGCCAAGAAGACCCTGGACGGACTCGCCGTCATCGGCGAGGCCAAACCCAGCGTCCGCCGCGACGGAACCACCGCCGAGATCTCCACCTCCGAGATCGTCCTCGACGACGTCATCGAGCTCGGCCCCGGCGACAAGGTCGTGGTCGACGGCATCGTCGGCGAGGCCGACGGCCTGGAGATCGACGAATCGCTGCTCACCGGCGAAGCCGACCCGGTCCTGAAGAAGCCCGGCGACCAGGTCATGTCCGGCTCCTTCGTGGTGGCCGGCGGCGGCGCCTTCACCGCCACCAAGGTCGGCCGCGAGGCCTACGCCGCCCAGCTCGCCGAAGAGGCCTCCCGCTTCACGCTCGTCCACTCCGAGCTGCGCTCCGGCATCTCCACCATCCTCAAGTACGTCACCTGGATGATGATCCCGACCTCGATCGGCCTGATCGTCAGCCAGCTGATCGTCAAGGAGAACGACCTCAAGGAATCCATCGCCCGGACCGTCGGCGGCATCGTCCCCATGATCCCCGAGGGACTGGTCCTGCTCACCTCCGTCGCCTTCGCCATCGGCGTCATCCGGCTCGGCCGCAAACAGTGCCTGGTCCAGGAGCTGCCCGCCATCGAAGGCCTGGCCCGGGTCGACGTGGTCTGCCTCGACAAGACCGGCACCCTCACCGAGGGCGGCATGGACGTCACCGAGCTCCGCCCGCTCGGCGGCGCCGACCCGGCGTACGTACAGAAGGTGCTCGGCGCCCTCGGCGAATCCGACCCCCGCCCCAACGCCAGCCTCCAGGCCATCATCGACGCCTACCCGGACAGCGAGGAATGGCGCTGCACCGAATCGCTGCCCTTCTCCTCCGCCCGCAAGTACTCCGGCGCCAGCTTCAGCGAGGGCGACGGCGAGAACTCCACCTGGCTGCTCGGCGCCCCCGATGTGCTGCTGCCCTCCGGTGACCCCGCCCTGGAGGAGATCGACCACCTCAACGAGCAGGGCCTGCGGGTGCTGCTCCTTGCCCGGTCCGTCCGCGAGCTCGACGACCCCGACCCGGCCACCGGGGTGCGGCCCACCGCCCTGGTCGTGCTGGAGCAGCGGCTGCGCCCCGACGCCGCCGACACCCTGCGCTATTTCGACCGGCAGGACGTCCACGCCAAGGTCATCTCCGGCGACAACGCGGTGTCCGTCTCCGCGGTGGCCGGCAAGCTCGGCCTGCCGGGGGCGGAGAACACCGTCGACGCCCGCAAGCTGCCCACCGAGCAGGCCGCCATGGCCGAGGCGCTCGACAAGAACGCGGTGTTCGGCCGGGTCACCCCGCAGCAGAAGCGGGACATGGTCGGCGCCCTCCAGTCCAAGGGCCATACGGTCGCCATGACCGGCGACGGGGTGAACGACGTCCTGGCGCTCAAGGACGCCGACATCGGCGTCTCCATGGGCTCCGGCTCCGAGGCCACCCGGGCGGTCGCCCAGATCGTCCTCCTCAACAACTCCTTCGCCACCCTGCCGTCCGTGGTCGCCGAGGGCCGCCGCGTGATCGGCAACATCACCCGGGTCGCCACCCTCTTCCTCACCAAGACGGTCTACTCCGTCCTGCTGGCGATCCTGGTGGTCTGCAGCCAGGTCGAGTACCCCTTCCTGCCCCGCCATCTGACCCTGCTGTCCACGCTCACCATCGGCGTCCCGGCCTTCTTCCTGGCCCTCGCCCCGAACACCGAGCGCGCCAAGCCGCACTTCGTGAAACGCGTGATGCGGTACGCCATCCCCGGCGGCGTGGTGGCCGCCATCGCCACCTTCGTGACCTACCTGGTGGCCCGCTCCTACTACAGCGGCGAAGGCGCCCTGGAGGCCGAGACCAGCGCGGCCACCCTGACCCTGTTCCTCACCTCGATGTGGGTCCTGGCGATCATCGCCCGGCCCTACACCTGGTGGCGGGTGGGGCTGGTCGGCCTGATGGGCCTGTGCTTCCTGATCGTCCTCGTCGTGCCCTGGCTGCAGGACTTCTTCGAGCTCAAGCTGGTCGGCACCACCATGCCGTGGACGGCGGTCGGCATCGCCGTGGTGGCCGCCGCCGTCATCGAATTCAGCTTCCGCTGGGTGGACCGGAAGTTCCCCGCCTGACTAGGCCCTGCCTAGTCGGCGGTGCCGCGCACGGCCGCGCCCGCGTGCCGGACGGCCGTGTGGAGCGACCGCAGGGCGAGCAGCAGGACGCCGATGTCGTCGAGGTACACGGGGTCGGGCAGCAGGTCGACCGGCCACAGCGTGTAGGCCACGGCGGCCCAGAACAGCGCCTTGTCGCGGAACGGCACGCCCGCGTTCAGCAGCAGCCGCCGGGCCCGGAGCACGCGCACCAGCAGCACGACGGCACAGGCCACGGTGGCGAGGGCCAGGATCCCCACGGCCCACCACAGGATGCTGTCCATACCGGCTCCTCCTGCCCGCGGGCTCCCCGGCCGACACGCCTGACGCGTCCCGCTGCGACCCGTACGGCCCTGACACCAGCATGCGGTACAGCACGTCGGGGGGCTCGCGGACGGAAGCCGTCCGCGAGCCCCCCGGATCGAGGCGGGAGTGCTGTCAGCCCTTCGCCGGTCCCGGGGTGGGACCGGAGGCCGCGGGGGTGCCCGTGGAGCGGGTCACGATCGGCCATTCGCGCTGGAAGGCCGCGAAGGGGATCTCCTTCTCGAAGAGCGGGGTGCCGAAGATGGCTATGCGGGCCATCAGCGCCCCGTTGATGTCGATACCGCCGTAGAGGCCGGCCTTGCCGTTGACGACCGGGGCGGCACCGCTGGAGTCGATGGAGACCGACCCGTCGATCGCGGCCCGCAGGTAGGGCTTGATCGAGGCCTTCACACCCACCGCGTCGTACAGGGCGACCGAGCCCTCAAGGTCCAGGCCGGCACGGACCGACGCCGAGCCGTTGAACTTGGCGCGCACGGGGGAGATGTTCGTCGTGCCGGGCTCGGTCTTTGTCGTCCAGCCCTTGCCCTTGGCGTAGTCGGAGCGGATGCCCCAGTCGGCGGCGAGCTGCTGCTCGGCCTCGACCGTGACCTTGCCGTCGGCCGCGACCGTCGCGTAGAGCGACAGGTCCAGGCCGATGACGATCGGCACCGGACCGGCCATCACCGTGGGGGTGGCGTGGAGTTTGGCCAGCGGGACCCGGATCGGCTCGGCCGACCCGGATATTCCGGCGGCGACCCGCCAGTTGGCGCGGGCTGCCACGTCGAAGCCGACGCTGGCCTGACGGGGGCTCAAGGCGTGACCGTCGTAGGAGAAGTCGATGGACGGGTCGATCTGGACCGAGCCGGACAGATCCACCGAAGCCCCGTGCGGTAGCGGGATCTTGGCGTCCGCGTCCAGCTTCAGTCCGGTCGAGACCGAGCCGTCGCCGCCGTCGGCACGCTTGGTGAAGGAGACCTTGAGGTCCTTGACCTGCGGGTCGACCGTGATGTTGCGCGGGTCAAGGGCGGCGTGCAGGTTGGCCGAGCTGCCGCCGAGCAGCTCCGCCACGGTGGCGGGACGGGTGGCGACGGCGGTCTTCCCGCGTTCGGTCTGCTTCACCTCGGTGATCGCGACCAGCGCCCCGCGCGGCGCGGCCGGGGTCGGCGGGCTGTCGATCAGCTGGCCGACCTTGACCCCGGCGGCGGCCCCGTCCTTGGGGGTGGCCCCGTCCTTGGGGGTGGCCGGGGCGCTCTCGGCGGAGGCGAGTACAGCCGCGCCGGTCTTCTGGTCGTAGGAGGACAGGGTGAGGTCGGGGGAGCTCGCCTCGGGTGCTGCGGGCTTGCCGGACCGGGCGGCGGCGGGCGTGACAAGGGCCAGCTTCTTCGGCTTTCCGGCGGGCACCACCGAGACGGGGAGGCTGCCGGCCGTGGCCGGGCGCGCCGGCTTCGGCCGAGGGGAAGCGGGTGTGGGGGAGGGGGAGTCGGCCGGCGGCGTGGCGCCCGGAGCGGCCTGGCCGGCCGCGGCCGTGAGTTCAGTCGGTTTGGCGTCCGGCGTCGGCGAGCCGCATGCGGTCAGCGTGAGCGCGGTGGTGATGAGGAGCGCGGGGAGCGCTCCGCGGGTGCGAGGGGACATGCAGGGGGGAACCTTCGGCTTTGATGGTCAGTCAGGAAGGCGATGCGGGGGAGCGGGGGAGGGGCGCCGTACGCGCAGGTCAGGCGCCGAGGCGACAGGGCCGCGACGCCGGTACCGGATCAGCGACTGTCAGGCGCATGCCATTCCGCCCCCCGAACTACTGGACAGTAGTTTCGGTGAGCGTGACGGTACACCGGCTCGGCCGGGCAGCCCTGCCGAGCCGAAAGGATCAAGACAGGGCTGCGCGACGGAAGAACGGGGCGACCAGCGGACCGTTCCGGACGCCCGGCCAGTCCCCGCATCGCCGCGCGAGGAGATCCCCCGAGGGGATCCGCGGCCTCATCGTGTCCGAAACGGAACTGAATCGGGCTCAGTCGAACCAGCGGTCGCGGGCCAGTTCCGCCGTGCGGGACGGGTCCTCCAGCAGGGCCGCCACCTCGAAGCGGCGCGGCCACTGGCCTGCCGACCAGGCCAGCCCGGCCGCGACCCCTTCCAGGGTCGCGGCGTGCAGCACCCCGTCCCGGGTGAGCCGCCAGTCCAGCTCCACCCCGCCCGCGATCAGTTCCTCGTGCTCCAGGTACGTCGCCGGAGTCGCCGGACCCAGCAGCACCCGCACCGGCTCCGGCACCTCGTGCACCTCGCCCGGGGTGGTGACCTCCGCCGGAACCGTCTCGGACAGCCGGCGCACCTGGAGCAGCTCCGCGAGTTCCGCGGCCTGCGCCGGGGCGACCGGCAGCAGCGGCAGCCCGGCCGTCAGCGGCAGCAGGTCCGGCGCATCGGCGACCAGCGCCTCGGCCGCGTCGACCACCACCACCTCGCCGTCCACCACCGCGCGCAGCTCGTCCGGCAGGGTGACCTGATCCGGATCCAGCTCGGCCAGCGCCCCGTACAGCGCGTGCAACTGCCGGTCCGTCACCCATCGCTCGGGGTCGGCGAGCCGGCCCAGCAGCTCGGCCGCGCCGCCGGGCTCGTCGAGCAGGGCGGCCACCGAGGTCCGTACGCCCAGCGCCCGCAGCACCTGCTCGTCCTCGAACCCGGTGGCGTCCGCCGAGGTGTAGAGGCCTTCGAGGAGCGGGTCGCCACCGGCCGCCCGGAGCCCGGCCGGGCGGCGGCCGTCGAGCACCGGGTGGTCGCGCAGCCACCAGGCGGTGTACGGGCGGACGGACTCGGTGGTGCCGTCCGGCAGCAGCACCCGCACCGGCTGGGTCAGGGCGTCCCGCAGCGGCGGCTGCGCAAGCAGCGCCAGGGCCTGCGGCCAGCGGTCGTCGTCCACCAGGTCCAGGTCCCGTACGGCCACCAGCTCGGTCGCCACCGGGGGCACCGGGGTGTCCGGCAGCTGGTCGAGCACGTCCTCGCACCACACGTCGACCGCGTCCAGCAGGCCCGCGTCGTCGGGCTCCGCGAAGTCGCCCTCGCGCGGCTCCAGTTCATCCGGATCCAGCACCACATCGGTGGCCCGGACCAGCTGGAACCCGGCCAGCACGCCCACCGCGGTCAGCGGCTGCGCACCCCAGCGGTCCACCAGCTCCGGCTCGACGGCGGGGAGTTCACCCTCGCGGATGACGGCGGCAAACGCCGACCCGGGCAATACCAGTTCACCGGCCGGGGTGAGTTCCCCGTCCTCGTCGGGCAGGGCCAGCGCGGCCAGCCACGGCTCGTCGCCCGGCAGCAGGTCGGCGTCCCGGACCAGGCCGAGGACGATCTCGGCGAGCTCGTCGGGATCCGGGGCGTCCTCGTCCCAGATCTCGCCCGCGTCCAGCGAGCCGGCCACCGCGGCCCGCACCTGGGGGGTGTTCAGCACGGCCCGCGGGCTCGCGGGCACCGCCCCGAGCTTCTCCAGCAGCGGGTGCGCGGCATCGGGGTGCGCCACCTTGAGCCCGAGCCGGGTCAGCCCGGCCGGGGTGTCGGGCCCGGGCAGCAGGATGTGCCGGGGGCCGATGGCGGTCCGGATCCGCGGCCCGCTGCCGCCCGGTCCACCGCCCGCCGCCGCGAGGCCGTCGAGGTCGTCGAGGTCGTCGGGGTGGGCCCACTCGGGCCCGCCCGGCCGTTCGGCCCGCTGCTTGTGGCCGGCCGTCTCGTACCGGCCCGCCTCGGCTCCGGTGGGCTCGGCCCCGCCCGATTCCGGGGCCAGCGGGACCGGCAGCCCGGACAGCCGGTCCGGGTCCACCCCGGCCAGGGTGTCGTACAGCCGGTGCCACCAGAGCGGCGGGCGCTCCGCGCCCGCGATCCGCTCGATCGCATCGCCCAGCGCGAGCCGGCCGACGCCCAGGGTGCGCAGTTCGGCGCGGCGTTCCAGACCGGCGGGCAGCAGGGTGGGCAGCACCTCGGCGAGGACCCGTACGGTGTCCGCGCCCGCGCCCTCGACCACCTCCGCCTCGAACGGCCGCAGCGAGGCCTGCTCCTCGGAGGGGGCGGCGGGCGCCAGGAAGGACGTACGCGGCAGCAGCCGCAGGATCCCCGCGCGCAGCGCCCCGTCGAGCTCGCCCTTGCCGAGCGGGCCCGGCACCAGGTCCACCAGGGCGGTGCTCACCGGGTGCCAGCCGCCGAGGAGTTCGGCGTACGCCTCGGCCGCCCGCTCCACCAGGAAGTCGGTCAGGGGGCCGGGCGCCGGGTGCCGGCGGGCGGTGTCCAGCGGGAGCGAGGCGATCAGCAGGGCGGGGATGCCCAGCGGTTCGTCGGTGGGGGTCGGGGCGTGCACCACGGCCGCGGTGTCCGGGCGTACGGGTGCGCCCTCCGCGTCCAGCGGGACCGCCCAGGACACCGTCCAGAACGGCCGGAGCCGTTCCTCGACGGGCCGGTCGGCGAGCAGGGCGGGGTCCAGGAGGCCGCCGTGCCGGACGGTGCGCCAGCGGCGGGTGCCCGAGGTGCCGCCGGTGCCGTCGCCGGTCTCGCCGCCCTCTCCGGTCTCGGTGATCACGGTCACCTCGGTGGCTCCGGCGTGCTCCGGGGCCCGGTCCTCGGTGCGGCGGCGCAGGGTGCGGGTGCCGGCCCCGGTCTCCACGATCAGCTCGGCCAGCCCGGGCAGGGTCAGCAGCAGGGCGTCGTCGATGCCGGCCAGCAGCCGCTCGGTCAGGTCCGCGGCGGCGGCGTCCCGCAGCGGCAGAATGACCACCGTGTCGTAGCCCTCGGGCGCGGTGCCCTCGGCGGGCAACGGCAGGCGCAGCAGCGGCACGTGGCCGTCGCGGCGGCGCAGCTCGTCGCCGAGTCCGGGGCTGCCCTGGGAGGCTCCGGCGGCGAGTTCGCGGGCCTCGGCCAGGGACCAGCGGACCCCGCCGTGCCGGCCGACCACGGCCGGCTCGTCGGTGACGGCCAGGACGGCGGCGAAGCCGACCCCGAACCGGCCGACGCTCTGCGCGGCGGCATCCTGCGTGGTCTGGGGATCGCGCTTGGCGGAGGCCCGCAGGGTGCTCAGCGACTCCACCCCGGAGGCGTCCAGCGGGGCACCGGTGTTGGCCACGGCCAGTACGCCGTACCCGCCCTCGCCCGGCCCGCTCGCGTGCAGGGTGATCCGGAGCCGGCCCGGCACCTTGGCCCGGGCGGCGGCATCGGCGGCGTTCTGCGCCAGTTCGACGACGAGCCGGTCCCGGTAGCCGCCGAGCGCGAGGTCCTCCTCGGCGTTGGCGTCCTCCCGGAACCGGGCCGGGCCCGCGCCCCAGGAGTCGAGCACCCCGCGCCGCAGCCGGGCCGTGCCGAAGGGGTCCGCGCCGCCCCGGTCCGCCGTTACTCGCACGCTCACGCCGCCGCCTCCTGAAGTTCTGGGACCCCGAAGGTATCGTGCGCGGACTGCGGGCCCGCGCGCGGGCGGAGCTGCTTCGCCTTGCCGGTGGGGTGGCCGAAGACCACCGCGTTGGCGTCCCGGAGCCCCCGGTGACAAGACGTCACCGGGGGCTCCGGGGGGCGTACGACGGAAGGGGCTACAGCTTCTCGATCACGTAGTCGATGCACGCGGTCAGCGCCTGCACGTCCGCCGGGTCGATCGCCGGGAACATCGCGATGCGCAGCTGGTTGCGGCCGAGCTTGCGGTACGGCTCGGTGTCGACGATGCCGTTGGCGCGCAGGGCCTTGGCGACCGCCGCCGCGTCCACATCGTCCGAGAAGTCGATCGTGCCGATGACCGCGGACCGCTTCGCCGGGTCCGTGACGAACGGCTCGGCGTACTTCGAGGCCTCGGCCCAGCCGTACAGGTGGCCTGAGGAGGCCGCCGTACGGCCGGTGGCGAACTCCAGGCCGCCCTGGCTGTTGATCCACTCCAGCTGCTCGTTCAGCAGGAAGAGGGTGGACAGCGCCGGGGTGTTGTACGTCTGGTTCTTCAGCGAGTTGTCGATCGCCGTCGGCAGCGAGAAGAACTCCGGGACGTGCCGGCCGGAGGCGTGGACGCGCGCGGCGCGCTCCAGGGCGGCCGGGGAGAATGCGGCCAGCCACAGGCCGCCGTCCGAGGCGAAGGACTTCTGCGGGGCGAAGTAGTAGACGTCGGTCTCGGTGATGTCCACCGGCAGACCGCCGGCGCCCGAGGTCGCGTCCACCAGCACCAGCGCGCCCTCGTCGGCGCCCGCGACCCGCTTCAGCGGGGCGGCGACACCGGTGGAGGTCTCGTTGTGCGTGTACGCGTACACGTCCACGCCCGCCTCGGCCTTCGGCTCGGGGTGGGTCCCCGGCTCGGAGGAGATGACGGTCGGCTCGGCCAGCCACGGCGCCAGCTTGGCGGCCTTGGCGAACTTGGAGGAGAACTCGCCGAACGTGAGGTGCTGGGACTTGTTCTCGATCAGCCCGTGCGTCGCGATGTCCCAGAAGGCGGTGGAGCCGCCGTTGCCCAGGATCACCTCGTATCCCTCGGGCAGGGAGAACAGGTCCCGGATGCCCTGCCGCACCGAGCCGACCAGGTTCTTGACCGGGGCTTGGCGGTGGGAGGTTCCGAGCAGGGAGGTTCCGGTGGCGGCCAGCGCGTCCAGCGCTTCCGTCCGCACCTTGGAGGGGCCCGCGCCGAAGCGACCGTCGGCGGGCTTGATGTCAGCGGGAATCTGGATCTCAGCCACGAGCGGAGCGTATCCGGTCACCGACGGGCCCGCGGCCATCCGTCCAGCGGATGAGACAAGAAGCATCATGTACGGGTGACCGGACTTGAGCGGACGCTGCGGGCGGCGGTGCGCGGCACGGTGGACTTCGGTGCGGCGGCGCGGGCGCTGGCCACCATGGACGCGTCGAACTACCGGCGGGTGCCGGTGGGCGTGGTGGCCCCGCGGGACGCCGAGGACGTGGCGGCGGTGCTGCGGGTGTGCGCCGAGCAGGGCGTGCCGGTGGTGCCGCGCGGTGGTGGCACCTCGATCGGCGGCCAGGCCACCGGGACGGGCATCGTGCTCGACTTCACCCGCCATATGGCGGGGCTGCTCGCGCTCGATCCCGTGGCCCGCACCGCGGTGGTCCAGCCCGGGCTGGTGCTGGACACCCTCCGGGCCGCCGCCGCCCCGCACGGCCTGACCTTCGGCCCGGACCCGTCCACCCGGTCCCGCTGCACCCTCGGCGGGATGATCGGCAACAACGCCTGCGGGCCGCACTCGGTGGCCCGGGGCACCACCGCCGACAATGTGGCGGAGCTGACGGTCCTGACGTACGGGGCGTCCGGTGCGGCCCCGGAGGCCCGCCGGATCGGCACCGGCTGGGCCGGCGCCCCGCCCGGGCTGCGCCCGCTGATCGAGGACCACCTGGCCCTGCTGCGGACCCGGATGCCCGCCGACTTCGGCCGCCGGATCTCCGGCTATGCGCTGGATGCGCTGCTGCCCGAGCGGGGGGTGGGCCTGGCGCGGGCGTTCTGCGGCAGCGAGGGCACGCTGGGGGTGGTGACCGAGGCCGTCGTACGGCTGGTGGAAACCCCGCCCGCGCCCGCGCTCGCCGTGCTCGGGTACGCGGACGAGAGCGCGGCGGCGGACGCGGCGGCCGGGCTGCTCCCGTACGGACCGCTGACGGTGGAGGGCATGGCGGCGGACCTGCTGCGCGGCGAACCGGTGGGGCTGCCCCGGGGCGGGGCCTGGCTGTTCGTGGAGATGCCGGACGCGGTCGCAGCGCTGGCGCTGGTCCGGGCGGCCGATGCGGTGGACGCGGTGGTGGTCGCCGACCCGGCCGGGCAGCGGGCTCTGTGGCGGATCCGGGAGGACGCGGCCGGCACCGCGACCCGGCTGCCGGACGGCGGGGAGGCCTGGCCGGGCTGGGAGGACTGCGCGGTCCCGCCGGCCCGGCTCGGGGCCTACCTCCGCGCGTTCCGGGAGCTGACCGCTTCGTATGGGCTGCGCGGGGCGCCGTACGGGCACTTCGGCGAGGGCTGCGTGCATGTCCGCCTGGACTTCGACCTGGTGTCGGCGGCCGGGCTGGCCCGCTTCCGCGCGTTCTCTCTGGACCTGGCCGACCTGGTCGTCTCCCACGGAGGCTCTCTATCGGGCGAGCACGGCGACGGCCAGGCGCGTGCGGAGCTGCTGCCGCGCATGTACGGGCCGGAACTCGTCGCGCTCTTCGCCGCGTACAAGGACGCCTGGGACCCGGCGGGCGGCATGAACCCGGGCATCCTGGCCCGCCCGGCCCGACTGGACGAGAACCTCCGCTTCAGCGTGCTGCCCCGCACGGAGCTGGCCCGGGAGGTGGCGCGCTGCGTAGGCGTAGCAAAATGCCGCAGCACGACCGGGGCGGCCGGCCCGGAGGTGATGTGCCCCTCGTACCGGGCCACCGGCGAGGAGCAGCACTCCACCCGCGGCCGGGCGCGGCTGCTGCACGAGATGCTGGCCGGCGAGGTCATCACCGACGGCTGGCGCTCGGAGGAGGTCCGGGAGGCGCTGGACCTGTGCCTGGGCTGCAAGGGCTGTCTCAGCGACTGCCCGGTGGGCGTCGACATGGCCACGTACAAGACCGAGTTCCTGCACCACCACTGGTCGGGCCGGCTCCGGCCGCTGTCCCACTACACCCTGGGCAGCCTCCCCACCTGGCTCCACCTCCTCACCCGCCTCCACACCACCGGCCTGGCCGCCCTCCTGACCCGCCTCCCAGGCATCCCCCGCCTGGCAGGCCTGACACCCGCCCGCCCACTGCCACCGGTAGCCCGGGTTCCGTTCACCCGCTGGTGGCGCTCGACGGGCATGCGGGGCGGCGCCGGGGGGCGGGGGAGCGGGGGCGCAGCCCCGGTCGGGGGTGGGGGCGGAGCCCCCGAGGTGCCGGGCGGGGGCCCGGATGGGGGTTGGGGCGGAGCCCCGGAGGTTCCGGGCGGGGCCCCGGCGGTGCCGGGGACAGGCCCGAGCGGGGGCCGGGGGGTTGGGGGCGGAGCCCCCGAGATGCCGGGCGCAGGCCCGGGGCCGGGGGTTCCGGGCGGAGCCCCGGTGGTGCCGGATGGGGGCCGGGGCGGAGCCCCCGAGGTGCCGGGCGGAGGCCCGGGCGGGCGCAGGGGGGTTGGGGGCGGAGCCCCCGGAACGGGGGGCCGGGCGGAGCCCGGGCACCCGGCGGGGTCCGGGGCGGAGCCCCAACGGGGTCGGGGGCGGAGCCCCGGAAGGGTGCCGGGCGAAGCCCGGGCATCGCACGGGTCCGGGGCGGAGCCCCGGTTTCGGGAAGGGGTGGGGTGGGGGAAGGCTCCGCGCAGCGGAACGGCCCCCGCCGCCCTGTTGTGGCCCGACACCTTTACCGAGTACCTCGCTCCGGAGGTTGGCCGCGCAGCCACCCGCGTCCTCACCGCCGCCGGCATCGACGTGCGGCTCCCGGCCGGCCGGGTCTGCTGCGGGCTGACCTACATCTCCACCGGCCGCCTGACCCGCGCCCGCGCGGTCCTGCGCCGGACCCTGGACACCCTGGACGGCGCCCCCGCCGAAGCCCCCCTCATCGTCCTGGAACCCAGCTGCGCCGCAGCCCTCCGTACCGACCTCCCCCGGCTCCTACCCGACGACCCGCGCGCCACCCGCCTGGCCGCCTCCGTACGGACCTTCGCCGAGGCCCTCGAAGAGCTCGCCCCCACCTGGCAGCCGCCCCGGCTGGACCGCCCGGTGGCCGGGCAGACCCACTGCCACCAGCACGCCGTCCTGGGCGATGCCGCGGACCGCCGGCTCCGCGAGCGGGCCGGTCTGGTGGGGGAGCTGTCCGGCGGCTGCTGCGGCCTCGCCGGCAACTTCGGCTTCGAGCCGGGCCATCACGAGGTCTCGGTGGCCTGCGCCGAGGAACAGCTGCTGCCCGCCCTGCGCGCCGCCGACCCGGACCGCACCGTGCTCCTCTCGGACGGCTTCTCCTGCCGCACCCAGATCGCCCAGCTCGACGGCCGGCGGGCCCGCCATCTCGCGGAAGTCCTGGCGGAGGCCTTGGACCAGGCGGCGGAACCGGAGCTTCCGCCCCACCCCCTGTAAGGCAACACCTGGCAGCATGCCCCTTACGCGGGGCTTAGTCTGGAGGAATGACCCGCTCCGCCGCCCCCACCCCCACGGCCGCCCCCACGGCCACCACCGCCCCCGCCCCCACCCCGCCGTCCACGACGGCCGGTCCCGGGGCCTCGCGGTTCGGGCCGGTGGGGCTGGTGTTCACGGCCGGAGTTTCGGTCCAGTTCGGCGCCGCCCTCGCCGTCATGATCATGCCCCGGGCGGGCGCGGCAGGCGTGGTCGCGCTGCGACTGGCCGCAGCCGCCCTCGTCCTCCTGGTCATCTGCCGGCCGAAGGTCCGCGGCTACACCCGCTCCGACTGGGGCACGATCCTCGCCTTCGGCGTGGCCATGGCCGGGATGAACGGCCTCTTCTACCAGGCCATCGACCGGATTCCGCTCGGCCCGGCGGTGACCCTGGAAGTCCTCGGCCCGCTCGCCCTGTCGGTGATCGTCTCCCGCCGCCTGGTCAACCTCCTCTGGGCGGCCCTCGCGCTGGCCGGAGTCGTGCTGCTCTCCGGCCACGGCAGTGCCGGGGCCGGCTTCGGCGGGCTCGACCCCGCCGGTGCGGCCTTCGCCATCGGAGCCGGCGCGATGTGGGCGGCGTACATCGTCTTCAGCGCCCGGACCGGCCGCCGCTTCCGGCAGGCCGACGGCCTGGCCCTGGCCATGGCGGTGGCGGCCGTGCTCTCGCTCCCCCTCGGCATCGCGGAGGCCGGCTCGGCCCTGCTCGTCCCGAGCACCCTGGCGCTGGGCCTGGGCGTGGCAGTGCTGTCCTCGGTGCTCCCGTACACCCTGGAACTGCTCGCCCTGCGCCGGCTGCCCGCACCCACCTTCGCGATCCTGATGAGCCTGGAACCGGCCATCGCGGCCACCGCCGGGTTCCTGGTGCTGCACCAGGCGCTGGGCGCGACCGACGCGGTGGCCATCGCCCTGGTGATAGCCGCCAGCATGGGCGCGGTCCGCTCCCAAACTTCCCAGAACTCCCGGAACTCCCCGACCCCCAAGCCCGCGCCTCAGGAGTAGCGCGCAGCCAGCGCCCGCACCGTCGCCCGCATCCGGTCCCGGAGTTCCGGCGGTCCCAGCACCTCCACCTCCCCGCCCAGCGAGAGGAACAGGGACTCGGCGTGCTCCGCCGACTCCACGGGCAGCGCGACCCGGGTCCAGCCGTCCGGCTCGGGGGCGTCCGCCGCGGCCATGGCCCGGGCCTGGGCGCCGCTCAGCAGGCCCGCCCCGCGCGGGGAGACCCGTACCAGCGCCTCACCCCGGTGCAGCCGCGCATGGAAGTCCTGCTGGGCGGCCCGCCAGTGCGCGGCCAGATCGAACTCCTCGGGCAGCTCGAAGCCCTCGCCCGGTTCGGACAGGGCCAGGATCTGGTCGACCCGGAAGGTGAACGGCCCCGGGGTCGCCGCCCCGGGGGTCGCCGCCCCGGGCCGCTCCGGTGCGGCGACCAGGTACCAGCACCCCGCCTTCAGCACGAGCCCGTACGGCCGCAGCCGCCGGTCCACCTCCCGGGGCTCCTGCCACCGCCGGTACCGGATCTCGATCACCCGGCTCCGCCAGACCGCGTCGGCGACCCGGGGCAGGAGCGGCACCTCCTCCTGGTCCGCGTACCAGCCGGGCGCGTCCAGGTGGAAGCGCAGCCGCATCCTGTCGGCCTGCGCCCGCAGTTCGGGCGGGAGGGCGGCCCGCAGCTTCAACTGGGCCGCCGACAGGGCCCGCCCCAGCCCGAGCTCGGCCGCGGGCCCGGGCATGCCGGAGAGGAAGAGGGCCTCTGCCTCGCCGGTGCTGAGTCCGGTCAGCCGGGTCCGGTAACCGTCGAGCAGCTGGTAGCCGCCGCTGTGCCCGGCGTCCCCGTACACCGGCACGCCGGCCGCCGACAGTGCCTCCGCATCGCGGTAGACCGTACGGACCGACACCTCCAGCTCGGCCGCGAGCTCGGCGGCGGTCATCCGCCCGCGGGTCTGGAGCAGGAGCAGCATCGAGAGGAGGCGGCTCGACTTCACTGACACAGGGTGTCAGTGGATGCTCCCTAGCGTGCCGTCCATGAACGATTTCGACTTCTTGGCCGGCCGCTGGACGGGGCGGCGAACTTCTCCACCGACGGCGGGGTGACCTGGCTGCTCAACTGGACGATGGACTTCACCCGGGCCGCTTGAGCGGCCCCCGCACACCAGCCGCTGTCCGACCGCCAACGGGGGTGCGGCCGGACGGCGGCTCATCAAGTCATCGCCCCAGCAGCAGAGTTGAACCAGATGGCCGGTTCCGGCACCTCCCACACCGCACCGCACAGAATTTCATGCATGCACGCTTGATTGTTTTCGGCTGCGCTGCCAGTCTTCCCCTCACGCCGTCGTCCCCGAGGGGAGCGCACCGTGCTCGACCCGTCCGTTGCCGTCCGGTCCGATCTGCGCGAGGAGGGCCGGGAGCTCGACCTGCTCGTGGCCGGGCTCGACGAGAAAGCCTGGTCCCTGCCCACCCCGGCACCCGGCTGGAGCATCGCCCACCAGATCGCCCACCTCGCGTGGACCGACCGGGCGGCGCTGCTCGCGCTGACCGATGCCACCGCCTTCGGCCGGATGACCGAGGCCGCCCTCGCCGCGCCGGACCGCTTCGTCGACGAGGGCGCGGCCGAAGGCGCCGCGCTCCCGCCCGCCGAGCTGCTGGCCCGCTGGCGGGCCGGTCGTACGGCCCTTGACACGGCCCTCGCCGAGGCCGCGCCGGACGCCCGGTTCCCCTGGTACGGGCCGCCCATGAAGGCCGCGTCGATGGCCAGCGCCCGGCTGATGGAGACCTGGGCGCACGGCCAGGACATCGCCGACTCGCTCGGCGTACGACGGGCCCCGACGGCACGGCTGCGGCACGTGGCCCGGATCGGGGTGCGGGCCCGCGACTACGCGTACGCGGTACGGGGACTGCCGGTGCCCGCCGAGGAGTTCCGGGTCGAGCTGACCGCTCCGGACGGCGCGGACGTGTGGACGTACGGCCCGGCGGACGCGGCGCAGCGGGTCACCGGGCCGGCGCTGGACTTCTGCCTGCTGGTGACCCAGCGGGTGCACCGCTCCGATGTCGCCGTCGAGGCGCACGGCCCCGACGCGGACCGCTGGCTGGACATCGCCCAGGCCTTCGCCGGCCCGGCCGGAGCGGGCCGCGGACCGGCCGGGGAGTCCCGGTGACCGGGGCGGCGCCGGCCGCCCGGCGGCCCCTGCGCATCGGCAATGCGTCCGGGTTCTACGGCGACCGGCTGTCCGCGATGCGCGAGATGCTCACCGGCGGCCCGCTGGATGTGCTCACCGGCGACTACCTGGCCGAGCTCACCATGCTGATCCTCGGCCGGGACCGGCTGAAGGACCCGGGCGCCGGGTACGCCAAGACCTTCCTGCGCCAGCTGGAGGACTGCCTCGGGCTCGCGCACGAGAAGGGCGTACGGATCGTCACCAATGCCGGCGGCCTCAACCCGGCCGGGCTGGCGGACGCGGTCCGCGAACTCGCCGCCAAGGCGGGCATTCCGCTGGCCGTGGCCCATGTCGAGGGCGACGACCTGATGCCGTACGGCGAACCGGGCGCGGGCGCCCTGACCGCCAACGCCTACCTGGGCGGGGCCGGGATCACCGCCTGCCTGCGGGCCGGCGCGGAGCTGGTGGTCACCGGCCGGGTCACGGACGCGGCCCTGGTCACCGGGCCGGCGGCCTGGTGGTTCGACTGGGGGCCGCAGGACTACGACCGGCTCGCGGGGGCGGTGGTCGCGGGCCATGTCCTCGAATGCGGAACCCAGGCCACCGGCGGCAACTACGCGTTCTTCAACCGGCCGGGGACCGACGTCCGCCGCCCGGGCTTTCCGCTGGCGGAGATCGCCGCGGACGGCTCATCGGTGATCACCAAGCATCCGGGCACTGGCGGACTCGTCTCGGCCGGCACGGTCACCGCGCAACTCCTGTACGAAACCCAGGGCGTCCGCTACCTCGGCCCGGACGTCACGGCCCGCCTGGACACGGTCCGGCTGTCCGAGGACGGCCCGGACCGGGTCCGCATCGAGGGCGTCGTGGGCGAACCCCCGCCGCCCACCCTGAAGGTGGGCGTCACCCGGATCGGGGGCTGGCGCAACGAGGTGGTGTTCGTGCTGACCGGCCTGGACATCGAGGCGAAGGCCGCGCTGGTGCGGGAGCAACTGGCCGAACCCCTGGCAGGGGTCGCCTCCGCGGAGTGGACCCTGGCCCGTACGGACCACCCGGACGCGCCGACGGAGGAGACGGCCTCGGCACTGCTCCGCCTGGTGGTCCGCGACCCGTCGGCGGAGCGGGTGGGCCGACCGCTGACCTCGGCGGCCATCGAGCTGGCGCTCGGCAGCTACCCGGGCTTCCACGTCACCACCGTCCCGGGCCCGGCCATGCCATACGGCATCTTCACCGCAGCCACCGTCCCCGCGGACTCGCTCCCCCACACAGCGATCCTCCCGAACGGCACCCACCTCCCGATCCCGACCGGCGGTACCTACTCAGCCCCGCCGGCGTTTGAGGCGCGGGGTTCGGGGCGGAGCCCCCACAGGGGGGCGGGGGCGCAGCCCCCGTTCGGGAAGGGGCG
>NZ_JBEOXT010000059.1:0-34259 GCF_040296685.1 Streptomyces sp. NPDC002054 | reverse complement strand
TCCAACGGCGTCACAGTGACAGCCATACCCGGGACCCCTGGGCCCCACCGATCTTACGAATGACCAGTTCAGGCCCACATCAAGAAAGGTAGGACACCGTGAAGGCGATCGTGCAGGACGTGTACGGTTCCGCGGACGTACTCCGGCTCGCGGAGGTCGACAGGCCCGCACCCGGCGACGACGAGGTCCTCGTCCGTGTGCATGCAGCCGGAGTGGACGCCGGAGTCTGGCACCTCATGACGGGCCTGCCCCGCCTGCTCCGGCTGGCCTACGGACTGCGCAGGCCCCGCCGCCGCATCCCCGGCATGGACCTCGCCGGTCGGGTCGAGGCGGTCGGCCGCAATGTCACCCGGTTCCGGCCGGGCGACGAGGTGTACGGGATCGGCCGCGGCACCTTCGCCGAGTACGCCTGCGCCCCCGAGCGCAAACTCGCACCGAAACCCGCCAACCTCACTTTCGAACAGGCCGCGGCGGTCCCGGCATCCGGCCTCACCGCCCTCCAGGCCCTGCGGGACCAGGGGCGGGTGCGCTCCGGCCAGCAGGCCCTGGTCATCGGCGCCGCAGGGGGAGTGGGCACGTACACGGTGCAGCTGGCCCGGGCGTTCGGCGCCGAGGTCACCGGCGTGTGCAGTACGGGCAAGACCGAGCTGGTCCGCTCGATCGGCGCGGACCACGTGGTCGACTACACCCGCGAGGACATCACGGACGGCACGCGCCGCTACGACCTCATCCTCGACATCGCGGGGAACCGCTCCCTGTCCCGCCTGCGGCGGATCCTCACCCCCACGGGCACGCTGGTCCTCGTCGGCGGGGACGGCGGGCCGTGGCTGGGCGGCACCGATCGCCTGCTCCGGGCCCAGCTGCTGTCCGTGGTCGTCCGCCAGCGGCTGCGGGTGCTGGTCTCGGCGGAGCGCCACGAGGACCTGCTGGTCCTGACCGGGCTCATCGAGGCCGGCCGGGTGACGCCGGTCGTCGACCGGACGTACCCGCTGGCCGAGGCTCCCGACGCCATCCGCCGGCTGGCGGCCCGCCAGGCCCGCGGCAAGGTGGTCGTCACCGTCCCCCGTCAGTAGTCGAGCGAGTACGTGACGTCCTTCGGGACCGGCGCGGGCGCGGTGTCGGTGTAGAGCAGCCGGATCGTGGTGAAGCGCTGGATCTCGGGGTGCTCGGGCCAGGGCCTCGGGTTGGCCAGTGTCACCGTAACCGGGTAGGGGCGGAAGCGGCCTGCCGCGCAGTAGGGGCGGCAGTCGTTCACCATGTCGGTGCCGACGGCCGTCGCGGTCCGTGGCCCCCAGTTCTCCCAGCGGAGCCGGACCAGCTGGTTGTTGCCGTCTCCGCAGGCCAGCAGGTACTCCTTGGGGCGCACCTGGGGTTGGGAGAAGCAGTCCACGACCACGAGCGGAGCCGGTGCGGGCCGGGGCGTCTGTGCGGAGGCCGGTACGGCGCCCGCGGTCAGGGCCGCCGCCGCGCAGAGCAGCGCGGCCTTCCGTACTACGGAAGCGGGCCGGGATATACGCGCGGGCCTGACGTCTCCTGAAGTGTCCACGGGACCCTCCTCGCCGGTCGTGCCACGGCCGACGCTGCGGCCATGCCCAGCTTCCCCTATCCGAAGGAACCCCGCACCCGCTACGCCCGCCGCAGCCCTCACGCGTCCGGCAGCGCCAGCCCGGGACGGGCTTCTTCCGCCAGGGCCCGGCGCCAGATGAACAGGGCCAGCGCCATCACCAGGATCAGCCCCGTCAGGATGACCAGCTCGACGCCCTGCACATTCCACCGGAACGATTGCTCCGACTCCGCGGTCACGATGAGCACCTTGCGGACGCCCGCGATCATGCCGACCACGAGGAAGGGCTCGGCGTTCAGCCGCCGGTTCTGGATGGTCAGGCGCACCGTGTGCAGGAGCTCGGCCACGATGAACAGCACCAGGCTGCTGTCCAGCGCCGTCAGCACGATCGCCTGCTCCTCGTACGGCCCCCTGATGGCGCTCACGACATCGCTGACGACCCCGAACGCCAATAGCGCGGCCAGCAGCACCAGGAACGTCGCGACGACCAGGTGGATGGAATCCTCGGCCAGTTGCAGGGCGCTCTGCACCCGGGGTCCCCGGATCTTGTCGGACAGTGCGGCGGCCATGCGCGCCATGCTAGAGCCGCCGTGCGGGCGGGGAGCCGAAGCAGCGCCGGGCTGCGTCCGTCTGCCCGGCGTTCGTGTGACGCGACCGCCCGGGGTCGGCCGCATTCGCGACCGCGTGCCGCAGAATCGCAAGCGGCCGGAGCGAGTCCTTCCGGCCGCCGCCGGCGCGCAGAGGGGTTGCCATGCACATCCTGCTTGTCGCAAGCGCCTTCAACAGCCTCACCCAGCGCGTCCACGCCGAACTGCGCGACCACGGACACAGCCTGATGGTGCGTCTCGCGCACGACGAAGCATCCATCCGGGACGCCGTCACCCGGTGCGCACCTGACCTCGTCCTGGCACCGATGCTGAAGCGGGCCATCCCCCGGGACGTATGGACCGCCCACACCTGCCTCGTCGTCCATCCCGGACCGGTGGGCGACCGCGGGCCGTCCTCGCTCGACTGGGCGATCCACCGGAACGAGACCCGCTGGGGCGTCACCGTCCTGCAGGCCGATGCGGAGATGGACGCGGGTGACGTATGGGCGTCGGCGGCCTGCACGGTCCCGCCCGTGGGCAAGAGCGACCTGTACCGCAACGAGGTGTCCGACGCCGCCGTGGCCGCCGTGCTCACGGCCGTGGAGCGGTTCGCCTCCGGGACGTACGCCCCGCGCCCGCAGAGCGGCGCGGGCGCCGACGGCACCGCCCGGACCAGACCGTACTTCGCCCAGGAGCTCCGGCGCATCGACTGGGCAGCGGACTCCACCGAAACCGTGGTGCGCAAACTGCGCGCCGCCGACTCCCGGCCCGGGGTGCTCGACGAGCTGCTCGGCGGCGAGTGGTTCCTGCACGGAGGGCATCCGGAGGACGAACTCACCGGCCGCCCGGGGGAGCTGCTGGCCACCAGGAACGGGGCGGTCTGCCGGGCAACCGCCGACGGCGCCGTGTGGATCCCCGAGATGCGGGCCCGGCGAACGCCCGGAGGCCCCGCCACCGTCAAGCTCCCGGCCGTCCTGGCGCTCGGCACCCGACCGGGCCTGCTGCCCGCCCTGCCCGCCCTGCCCGCCCTGCGCGAACACCCGGCGCCCGTGGACGACTCTGCACGCCACGGCCGCACCTGGGCCGATATCCGCTATCGGGAGGAGGGCCGGGCGGGCTTCCTCTCCTTCTCCTTCCCCGGCGGCGCCATGAGCACCTCGCACTGCCGCCGCCTGCTGGACGCCTACCGGGCGGCCTGCTCCCGGCCCACCTCGGTCCTGGTGCTCGGCGGCAGCAGGGACTTCTTCTCCAACGGGATCCACCTCAACGTCATCGAGGCGGCCGAGGACCCGGGAGCGGAGTCCTGGGCCAACATCAACGCCATGGACGACCTCGTCGAGGCCGTCCTGACGACCACCGACCGGATGGTGGTCGCCGCCGTGGGCGGCAACGCAGCCGCCGGCGGGGTGATGCTGGCCCTGGCAGCGGACGAGGTGTGGTGCAGATCGGGGGCGGTCCTCAATCCGCACTACCGCCTGATGGGCCTGTACGGCTCGGAGTACTGGACCTACAGCCTCCCCCGCCGGGTCGGCCCCGCCGCGGCCGAGCGGCTCACCCGGGAGGCCCTGCCGGTGAGCGCCGCGGCCGGGCAGCGGCTCGGCCTGGTGGACCGGACGCTGGCCTGCCCGCCGGAGGACTTCCCCGGGGAGGTCCGCCGGCTCGCCACCCGACTGGCCGCATCGCCCGCCACCCAGGCGAGGATCGCCGCCAAGAAGGGGGAGCGGGAGCGGCAGGAGGCGGACCGGCCGCTGGCCGCCCACCGGGAGGAGGAACTGGCCCGGATGCACCGCACCTTCTTCGACCCGGACGCCCCCTACCACGCGCTGCGCCGGGCCTTCGTACGCAAGGAACCCCCGGACGGAACGCCGCCGCACATCGGCGAGACGGTGCCCGGACGGCGGGGGAGCGTGCTGTCGCGGGGTGACCGGCCGCCTGCTATCAAGTAGTGCGAAGCACGATAAGCGGTATTTCGTTGGATTCCTCCCCTAGGAGGCTGCGCGATGGCTGCAGCGACGCCGACCACCACCACCACGACCGAGACCTCCGGTGCCGCTGCGGCACCGGGTGGGGACGAGGCCCCGATCCACATCCTCTGGATCAATGCGGGGCTGAGCTGCGACGGCGACTCGGTGGCCCTGACCGCCGCGATGCAGCCGAGCATCGAGGAGATCGTGCAAGGCGTACTGCCGGGCCTGCCGAAGATCGCCGTCCACTGGCCCCTGATCGACTTCGAGTGCGGGCCGGTGGGCGGCGCGGACACGTTCATCGAATGGTTCTTCAAGGGCGAGCGCGGCGAGATCGACCCCTTCGTCCTGGTCGTCGAGGGATCCATCCCCAACGAGTCCATCAAACCCGAGGGTTACTGGTGCGGGTTCGGGGACGACCCCGAGACCGGCCAGCCCATCACGACCAGCGAGTGGATCGACCGGCTGGCCCCCAACGCGCTCGCCGTGGTCGCGATCGGAACCTGCGCCACCTACGGCGGGATCCACGCCATGTCCGGCAACCCCACCGGCGCCATGGGCGTGCCCGACTACCTGGGCTGGGACTGGAAGTCCAAGGCCGGCATCCCCATCGTGTGCGTCCCCGGCTGCCCGATCCAGCCCGACAACTTCTCCGAGACGCTGACCTACCTGCTCTACCAGGCCGCCGGATCCGCCCCGATGATCCCCCTGGACGACAAGCTCCGTCCGACCTGGCTCTTCGGGGCCACGGTGCACGAGGGATGCGACCGCGCCGGGTACTACGAGCAGGGCCAGTTCGCCACCACGTACGACTCGCCCCAATGCCTGGTCAAACTCGGCTGCTGGGGCCCCGTCGTCAAGTGCAACGTGCCCAAGCGGGGCTGGATGAACGGCATCGGCGGCTGTCCGAACGTCGGCGGCATCTGCATCGCCTGCACGATGCCCGGCTTCCCCGACAAGTTCATGCCGTTCATGGACGAACCCGCCGGCGCCAAGGTCTCCAGCAAAGCCAGCGGCGCGTACGGAGCCGTGGTCCGCAGGCTCCGCGAGATCACGATCCGGACCGTGGACAAGGAGCCGAAGTGGCGCCACACGGGCGAACGACTGACCACCGGCTACCGGCCGCCCTGGTGACCCGACCGGCCTCCCTCCCGCGTGACCCAGTGAAGACCTGAAGAAGGGCGCAGCACACACGATGGCAACACCGAAGACGAAGCCCGGCGACGGCAGTGGTCTGGTGGAGATGGCCTGGGATCCGATCACCCGGATCGTGGGCAGTCTCGGCATCCACACGAAGATCGACTTCAAGCAGAAGCGCGTGGCGGAGTGCTACAGCACCTCCTCCGTCTTCCGCGGCTACAGCGTCTTCATGCGCGGCAAGGACCCCCGTGACGCGCACTTCATCACCAGCCGCATCTGCGGAATCTGCGGCGACAACCACGCCACCTGCTCGGTGTACGCGCAGAATATGGCCTACGGAGTGAAGCCTCCGCACCTCGCCGAGTGGATCATCAACCTCGGCGAGTCCGCGGAGTACATGTTCGACCACAACATCTTCCAGGAGAACCTGGTCGGGGTCGACTACTGCGAGAAGATGGTCCGCGAGACCAACCCCGGAGTCCTGGAGCTCGCCGAACGCACCGAGGCCCCGCACGCCGGCGAGCACGGATACCGCACCATCGCCGACATCATGCGCTCCCTCAACCCCATCGAGGGCGAGTTCTACCGCGAAGCCCTCCAGGTCAGCCGCTACACCCGGGAGATGTTCTGCCTGATGGAGGGCCGCCATGTGCACCCCTCCACGCTCTACCCGGGCGGCGTCGGGACCATCGCCTCCGTACAGCTGTTCACCGACTACATGAGCCGCCTCATGCGGTACGTGGAGTTCATGAAGCGCGTCGTCCCGCTCCACGACGACCTCTTCGACTTCTTCTACGAAGCCCTGCCCGGCTACGAGGAGGTCGGCCGCCGGCGCGTCCTGCTCGGCTGCTGGGGCGCGCTCAACGACCCGGAGCACTGCGACTTCACCTACGCCAACATGACCGACTGGGGACGGAAGATGTTCGTCACCCCGGGCGTCATCGTGGACGGCAAACTGGTCACCAACGACCTCACCGAGATCAACCTCGGCATCAGGATCCTGCTCGGCAGCTCCTACTACGAGGACTGGGAGGGCCAGGAGCAGTTCGTCACCCGCGACCCGCTCGGCAACCCCGTCGATCCGCGCCACCCGTGGAACCAGCACACCATCCCGGCCCCGCAGAAGCGGAACTTCGACGACAAGTACAGCTGGGTGATGTCCCCCCGCTGGTTCGACGGCAAGGACCACCTCGCCCTCGACACCGGCGGCGGCCCCATCGCCCGCCTGTGGTCCACCGCCCTGTCCGGTCTCGTCGACGTCGGCTACGTCAAGGCCACCGGCCACAGCGTGGTCATCACCCTGCCGCGCACCATGACCAAGCCCGAGACCCGCTTCGAGTGGAAGATCCCGCGCTGGAGCAACGCACTGGAACGCAACCGCGCCCGTACCTACTTCCAGGCGTACGCCGCGGCCATCGCCCTGCACTGCGCAGAGAAGGGCCTGGAGGAGGTCCGCGCCGGACGCACCCAGACCTGGGAGAAGTTCGAGGTGCCGGACGAGTCCATCGGCGTCGGCTTCACCGAGGCCGTACGCGGCGTGCTCTCCCACCACATGGTCATCCGGGACGGCAAGATCGCCAACTACCACCCCTACCCGCCGACCCCGTGGAACGCCAGCACCCGCGACACCTTCGGCACCCCCGGCCCGTACGAGGACGCCGTACAGAACACCCCCATCTTCGAGGAGAACACCCCGGAGAACTTCAAGGGCATCGACATCATGCGCGCCGTGCGCAGCTTCGATCCCTGCCTGCCCTGCGGGGTCCACATGTACGTGGGCGGGGGCAAGACCGTGCAGAAGATGCACGTGCCGACCGGCCTGAGCGGCCTGGCCGGATGAGCGCCCCGATCGCCCCGACCGCCCCGATCGCCCCGACCGCGGAGCAGGCCGGCCGGCGCGTCGAGGAGATCCTCGACCGCCTGGCCGCTGCCGGAGACCACCGGGCGGCGGCCTCGGCCGAGGAACTCGTCCGGGTGCTGATGGACTTCTACGGCGCCGGACTGGCCCGGATCGTCGAAGTGCTGGAAGCCCCGGCGGGGGACCACCACCGCGCGCTCTCCCGGCTGCTCGACGACGAACTCGTCTCCGGCCTGCTGGTCCTGCACGACCTGCACCCCGAGGACACCGCCACCCGGATCGCCCGCGCCCTGGACGGCGGCCGGTACCCCGTGGAGGTCGTGGAGTTCGACGCCGCGACCGGCACCCTGCGGCTGCGCTCCGCCGAGCAGCCGGCCGCAGGCGGGGCCGGGGGCGGGGGCTGTGGCTGTCCGAGCACCGGCGAAACGGTCCGGCAGGCCGTCGAAGCCGCCGTGGCGGGCTTCGCCCCGGAGGTGAGCCGGGTGGAGCTGGAACAGCCCGCCGCCTCCCCCCGGCAGCCGGCCCTGCTCCAGATCGGCACTCGGCCGGTGACGGCTTCGTGAGTACGCACCAGGCGGCGCGGCAGCGCCCGGCAGCCGCCGGCAGTGCTGCCGCCGGCGCCACCGGGCTGCGCCGGTTCACCGCACAGCGACCACCGGAGCAGCAGCGGTGCGAACTGTGCGGCAGACCGGTCGCCGACGACGACCACCGGCATCTGGTGGACACCGAGCAGCGCGCACTGGCCTGCGCCTGCACCCCCTGCGCCCTGCTGTTCAGCCGGCCCGGCGCCGCGGGCGGCCGGTTCCGTACCGTCCCGGACCGCTACCTGTCCGACCCGGCCCACACCCTCGACGACACCGCCTGGGAACTGCTGCAGATTCCGGTCGGCGTCGCCTTCTTCTTCCGCAACGCCGCCCTCGACCGGCTGGTCGCCCTCTACCCCAGCCCGGCCGGCGCCACCGAGAGCGAACTCGACCCGTCGACCTGGCAGACCGTACTCGGCGGCAGCCGGCTTGCCCGGCTGCTCGAACCGGACGTGGAGGCCCTGCTGCTGCACCGCGAGCACGGCAGCACCGAATGCCACCTCGTCCCGGTCGACGTCTGCTACGAGCTGGTGGGCCGGATGCGCCTGCTGTGGCAGGGGTTCGACGGCGGAGCGGAGGCCCGGGCCGCGCTGGCCGAGTTCTTCGCCCAGGTCCGGCAACGGGCCCGGGCCGCAGGGGAGGCGGAGCCGTCATGACCGAACTCGCCTTCACCTGCACCGGCGTACGCGCCGACCCCTACGCCGCCGGGCCCACCCTGGTCTTCCGGCTGCGCATCACGGCAACATCGAAGGAACCGCAGGAACCGCAGGAGCCCGTCCACGCCCTCGCGCTGCGCTGCCAGATCCGGATCGAGCCGGCCCGGCGGGGCTACGAGGACCGGGAGGCGGCCGGACTGGCCGACCTCTTCGGCGAACGCTCACGCTGGGGCACCACGCTCCAGCCCGTGCAGTTCGCGCAGGTCCCTCTGATGGTCCCCGGCTTCAGCGGCGAGACCGAGACCGACCTCGTGGTGCCCTGCACCTACGACATGGACATCGCGGCGACCCGCTACTTCGCCGCCCTCGAGGGCGGCGAGGCACCCCTGCTGATGCTGTTCTCCGGCACGGCGTTCACCGGAGCCGGAGGCTTCCGCGTGCACCCCGTGCCCTGGGACCGGGAGGCGACCTGCCGACTGCCGGTCGAGGTGTGGCGGGAGATGATCGAACAGCACTTCCCCGGCTGCGGCTGGATCCGGCTGCCCCGCGACACCATGGACGCCCTGCTCGCCTTCCGCTCCCAGCACGCCCTGCCCTCCTGGGAGGCGACCCTGCGCGCGCTGCTGGAGGAGAGCGCCGCGGCGGCTCCCCGCAGCCCCGCCCGCCCGGCCCCCCGTATCCTGCCCGGCTCCGCCGCCGTACCGCCGCGCGTCACCGAGAGGACCGCGACATGACCACCGCCGTGTTCGGCCCCGAGACGGAATCCCGGCTCGCCACCGCCCGGCAGGTGGCCGACGCCGTCCTCTTCGAGGGCTACGTCCTCTACCCCTACCGGGCCTCCGCGGCCAAGAACCGGCTGCGCTGGCAGTTCGGCGTGCTGGTGCCCCCCGCCTGGGGCACCGACCGCGCGGAACACGCCTTCCAGCGCACCGAAGTCCTGATGGAACCCCGGGCGGACGCCACTTTGGCGGCCGAGGTGCGCTTCCTGCACGCCCTGCGGCGCACCGTCCAGCGGGCCCGGCCGGACGGCACCTTCGAGACCGTGCCCGAACTCCACATCCCCGACCGGGTCCTGGTCCCCTGGGACGAGGGGAACGAGGAGCGCATCGAGGTCCTCACCACCGTGGCCGAGCTGACCGGGGACGGGATCGCCGTCCCCTTCACCCGCCCGGCGACGGAGGAGTACGAGCCCGTTCACCACCCCGACGGTCGGCTGGTGGGCCGGCTGGTCCGCCGGGGCGAGGAGGTGACCGGGGTCCTGCGGCTGTCCGCGACCGAACTCGACGGCCCCTACCGGGTGCTGAAACTGACGGCCGTGGTCGAGAACACCAGCACCTGGAGCCCGGCCGACGACGACGGTGATGCCCGCGCCGGGGCCGACCGGGACGCCGTCCTGCCGCACTCCCTGGTCTCCACCCACCTCCTGCTGTGCCTCGGCGCCGGCTCGTTCCTCTCCATGACGGACCCGCCGGAGTGGGCCAAGACGGCCGTCGCCTCCTGCCGGAACCGCCACACCTGGCCCGTCCTGGCGGGCGCCCCCGGCCGCGCCGACCTGATGCTGTCCTCCCCGATCATCCTGGAGGACCACCCGGCCATCGCCCCGGAAAGCCCGGGAGCGCTCTACGACGCCACCGAGATCGACGAGATCCTCGCCCTGCGCACCGCCGCCCTCACCGACCAGGAGAAGCGCGAGGCCCGCGGGACCGATGCCAAGGCGGCTGCCGTGATCGACCTCGCCGACTCGATGCCGCCCGAGGTACTGGAACGGCTGCACGGAGCGGTCCGCGCCCTCCGGGAGATCACCGAACCGGGCAGCACCCCGGCCACCCCCGGCCCTGGCATCTCCCCGCCCGAAACCCCCTGGTGGGACCCCGCCGCCGACGCCGGCCTCGACCCCGCCACCGACCACGTCCTGGTCGACGGCCACCCCGTCGCCGCGGGCAGCCGGGTGCAACTGCGGCCCGGGCTGCGCCGCACCGACGCCCAGGACCTGTTCCTGCACGGCCGCAACGCCCAGGTGGAAGCCGTACTCCACGATGTGGACGGGGGAACGCACCTCGCGGTGACCGTCGAGGGAGATCCCGGCGCCGACATCCGCCGGGAGCAGGGCCGGTACTTGTACTTCCGGCCCGACGAGGTCGCCCTCCCGGAGGACATGTGAAAACCGCAACCAGGACCCTGATCGCCGGTGTCGGCAACATCTTCCTCGGCGACGACGGCTTCGGCGTGGAAGTGGTACGCGCCCTCGCCGCGCACCGACTGCCCGCCGACGTCGAGGCCGTGGACATCGGCGTACGCGGCGTACACCTGGCGTACCAGCTGCTCGACGGCTACGACACGCTCATCCTGATCGACGCCACCGCCCGCGGCGGCGCCCCCGGCACCCTGTACCTGATCGAAGCCGGCACGCCCGGCGGCATCGAACCCTCGGGCGCCGTGCTCGACGGCCACCACATGTCACCCGACGCCGTACTGGCGCTGCTGGACACGCTGTGCGCCGGCACCGGATCGACCCCACCGCGGCGCACGCTCGTGGTGGGCTGCGAGCCCGCCTCGCTCGAGGAGGGCGTGGGACTCGGCCCCGAGGTCGCCGCCGCCGTGCCCGAAGCGGTGCGATGGGTCCTCGACCTGGTCCACGGCGGCGCACCCGAGGCGTCCGTCCCCGGGTCCGTCCCCGCGTCCGTACCCGGAGCGGCCACCGGTCCGGCCGGGAAGTGAGGAGAGAACGCCATGAAGAAGTCCGCTCTCGAAGGTGTCGGCGCCGCCGTCGCCCTTGTTGCTTTCGTCGCGCTGATGAAGCAGGTGATGCCCGACCTCCGGCGCTACCTCCGGATGCGCAGCATGTGAGGCGCCACTGCACCGAACGGCGTACCCGCGCGGCCGGCACCGGCGAGCCACGGAGCCCGCTCCGCCGGCCCGCCGTGTAATGAGGCCCAGCGGACCGGCCGCCCCTCGATCGGCCTCCGCCAGGACGGAGACCGATGCACGAGATGTCCATGGCCATGGCCGTCGTCGGCCAGGTCGAGGAGGCAGCCGCCCGGGCCGGCGGGGTCACCGCCGTCACCTCCGTCCGGCTCCGGGTGGGCGAACTGGCCGGAGTCGTCCCCGACGCGCTGGCGTTCTCCTTCGAACTCGCCTGCGCCGGGACCCTCCTGGAAGGCGCCGACCTGGCCACCGAAACCGTGCCGGGCCGCGCCCGCTGCGGCGCCTGCGCGCACGAGTGGGCGGTCGGCATGCCGCCGCAGCTGTGCTGCCCGGAGTGCGGGGCGCCGACGTCCGAACTCCTCTCGGGCCGCGAGCTGCAGATCGTCAGCGTGCGCTGGGAGGACGGCCGGACCCCCGACCGCACCCGAGAACCGATCTCCGAGGAGCACTGAACCATGTGCCGAGTCGTCGACCTCCACCAGGCGGTACTCGCCAAGAACGACGCCACCGCACACGCGCTGCGCAGCGAACTGGCAGCCCGGGGCACCACGGTGGTCAACCTGCTCTCCAGCCCCGGCAGCGGGAAGACGGCCCTGCTGGAAGGCGAACTGCTCCTCGCACGGCAGCGGGGCGTGCCGGTCGCCGCCCTCACCGCCGACCTCGCCACGGAGAACGACGCCACCCGGCTCGCCCGCTCCGGCGTTCCGGTCAAGCAGGTCCTCACCGACGGACTGTGCCACCTGGAGGCTGGGATGCTGGGCCGCCATCTGGAGGGATGGCTCCCGGCGGACACCCGGCTGCTGTTCGTGGAGAACGTCGGGAACCTCGTCTGCCCCGCCTCCTACGACCTCGGTGAATCCCTGCGGGTCGTCCTGGCCTCGGTCACCGAAGGGGAGGACAAGCCCCTGAAGTACCCCACCGCCTTCGGTCTCGCCCAGCTGGTGGTGGTCACCAAGACCGACATCGCCGAGGCCGTCGGGTTCGACGAGGCGGCGTTCCGCGCGCACGTCGAGCAGGTCAACCCCGGCGTGGAGGTACTGCTGACCTCGGCGCGCCGGGGCGAGGGCACGGGCGGGCTGCTCGACCGCGCGACGGCGGTCGCGGCCGGCGGCCCGGTGCACGAACCGGTCATGGCCCGCCGGCACCACGACGACCACACCCACGAGCACCACAGCCACGCTGACCACGACCATGACCACGTTCGCGGTCATCACGACCACCACGCCCTGGAGCACGTCTCGGCACCCGGCCGCGGGCCCCACGCGTGACCACTCGGCCTCCCGGCACCCTCGCACCCGACACATACCACCGCCGCCGGATCACGGTCCGAGGCGTCGTCCAGGGCGTCGGCTTCCGGCCGTTCCTGCACACCCTCGCCACCGCCATGGACCTCTCCGGGCACGTCACGAACACCGGCGAGGGCGTCGTCGTGGAGGTCGAGGGCGCACCGTCCGCCGTGGCCCTCTTCTGCGACCGGATCGCCGCCGAGGCACCGCCCCTGGCCGTGGTGGAATCCGTCGACCACCGGGAGATCCCCGCCTCCGGCACGACCGGCTTCGCCATCACCGCCTCCCGTACGGAGGGACCTGCCCGCACCCTGGTCTCCCCGGACACGGCCACCTGCGCGGCCTGCCTCGCCGAACTCGCCGACCCCGCCGACCGGCGCCACCGCCACCCCTTCATCACCTGCACCCACTGCGGCCCGCGCTTCACCATCGTCACCGGCCTGCCGTACGACCGCTCCCGGACCACCATGGCCGGCTTCCCGATGTGTCCCGACTGCGCCAGGGAGTACAAAAATCCGGCCGACCGGCGCTTTCACGCACAACCCGTCGCCTGCCACGCCTGCGGCCCCCGTCTCCGGCTGCTCTGCCCGGAGCCGGACGGGCGACCCGTCGAGGTCCGAGACGTGGACCCGGTCGCCGAGGCCCGCAGTCTCCTCTCCGACGGTGCGATCCTCGCCGTCAAGGGCCTGGGCGGCTACCACCTGGCCTGCGACGCCACCCACACCGAATCCGTAGCCCGATTGCGCCGCCGCAAGGCCCGCGGTGACAAACCCTTCGCGCTGATGGCCCGCTCGGTCTCCGACGTCGAACACCTCGTGCACCTCGGCCCGGAGGAACGCGCTTTGCTCACCGGGGGAGCGCGGCCCGTGGTCCTGCTCCGCCGCCGCGCCGCCGCCCCGCCGGGACACCAGGGCCCCATGCCCGCCCGGGCCGTCGCACCGGGCAGCCCCGACCTGGGCGTGATGCTGCCCTACACGCCCCTGCACCATCTGCTCCTCGGCCTCGCCGACGACCCCCCGGGACCCCGCCTGCTGGTCATGACCAGCGGAAACATCGCCGGCGAACCCATCGTCACCGACGATGCCGAGGCACTGGAACGGCTGGCACACCTGGCCGACGCCTGGCTCACCCACGACCGCCCGATCCATGTGCCCTGCGACGACTCCGTGGTGCGGGTGAGCGACGGGGAGCTGATGACCGTACGCCGCGCCCGCGGCTACGCCCCGCTGCCGGTCACCCTGCCGCTCCCCGTCCGTCCCGCCCTGGCCGCCGGCGGGGACCTGAAGAACGCGTTCTGCCTCGCCGAAGGGCGCCGGGCCTGGCTGTCGGCGCACATCGGCGATATGGACGACCTCGCCACGCAGCTGGCCTTCGCACGCGCCGAACGGCATCTGGAGGCGATCACGGGGGTGGCACCGGAGGTCCTGGCCGCCGACCGGCACCCCGGGTACCGCTCCGGGCAGTGGGCCGAACGGCACGCGGCCGGCCGGCCGGTCGTACGGGTCCAGCACCACCACGCCCACATCGCGGCTGCGATGGCCGAACACGGGGCGGACGGCAGTCGGCCGGTGATCGGCGTCGCCTTCGACGGCACCGGCTACGGCGACGACGGGGCGGTGTGGGGCGGGGAGTTCCTGCTCGCGGACTACGCCGGGTACCTCCGGTTCGCCCACCTCGCCTACGTCCCCCTCCCCGGCGGCGACGCCGCCGTACACCGCCCGTACCGCATGGCGCTGGCGCATCTGCGCGCGGCCGGAATCGCCTGGACGGACGACCTGCCCTGCGTGGCGGCCTGCCCGCCGGGCGAACGGCGCGTACTCGCACGGCAGTTGGACGCCGGACTGAACTGCGTACCCACCTCCAGCATGGGCCGGCTGTTCGACGCCGTGTCCTCCCTCGGCGGGGTGTGCCACCGGTCCGGGTACGAGGCACAGGCGGCCATCGAACTGGAGGCCGCGGCACTGACCGCTCCCGGCGCGACCGGCTACGCCTTCGCGATCTCCCCGGCAGGTCCCGCCTCCCGGGACCCGCTGACCGCAGACCCCGCTCCGCTCCTGGCCGCCGCCGTGGCGGACGTACGCGCCGGTACGCCGCCGCCGGTCGTGGCGGCCCGCTTCCACGCCGCGGTCGCCGGCCTCGTTCACCGCATCTGCGTCCTGGCGCGCGAACGGCACGGACCGGACACCGTGGCCCTGACCGGCGGGGTGTTCGCCAACGTCCTGCTCTCCGAGGCCTGCGCCGCCGCACTGCGCCGGGACGGCTTCACGGTGCTGCGCCACCACCGGGTGCCCCCCAACGACGGGGGCCTGGCCCTGGGCCAACTGATGATCGCCGGATCCACCAAGAACTGAGCAGGAAACCGAGGAGCCCCCATGTGCCTGGCGGTACCAGGAAAAGTGCTGGACATCGAGGAACGGGACGGCACCCGCATGGCCACCGTCGACTTCGGCGGCGTGGTCAAGGACGTGTGCCTGGAGTACCTGCCGGACCTCCAGGTCGGTGAATACGCCATCGTCCACGTGGGGTTCGCCCTCCAGCTCCTGGACGAACAGTCGGCGAAGCAGACCCTCGACCTCTTCGCCAACCTCGGGCTGCTGCAGGAGGAGTTCGGCGACCCGTGGGAGGCGGCTGCCGGGACGGGCGGATCGCCGTGGCCCGAGGGTGCCGGGAGTGCCGAGGGCACCGAAGCGCCGCAGGAGGCCAAGCAGTGAAGTACATCGACGAATTCCAGAACCCGGACCTGGCCCGGCGCCTGCTGGACGACATCCACGCGACGGTGACCAGGCCGTGGGCCCTGATGGAGGTGTGCGGGGGGCAGACCCACACGATCATCCGGCACGGCATCGACCAACTGCTGCCGGATGCCGTGGAATTGATCCACGGACCGGGCTGCCCGGTGTGCGTCACCCCGCTGGAACTCATCGACAAGGCCCTGGAGATCGCCTCGCGACCCGAGGTGATCTTCTGCTCCTTCGGCGACATGCTCCGCGTCCCCGGTACCGGGCGGGACCTGTTCCGGGTCCGCGGCGAGGGCGGTGACGTACGGGTGGTCTACTCCCCGCTCGACGCCCTGCGGATCGCCCGGCAGAACCCCGACCGCGAGGTGGTGTTCTTCGGCATCGGCTTCGAAACCACCGCGCCCCCCAACGCAATGACGGTCCATCAGGCCCGCAGGCTCGGCATCCGCAACTTCAGCCTGCTGGTGTCCCACGTCCGGGTCCCCCCGGCGATCGAGGCGATCATGCAGTCCCCCGACTGCCGGGTCCAGGCGTTCCTCGCGGCCGGGCACGTCTGCAGCGTGATGGGCACCGGCGAGTACCCGGAGCTGGCCGACCGCTATCGCGTCCCGGTCGTGGTCACCGGCTTTGAGCCGCTGGACATCCTGGAAGGCGTACGGCGGACCGTACGGCAACTGGAGCGCGGCGAGCACCGGGTGGAGAACGCCTATCCGCGCGCGGTCCGGCCCGAGGGGAATCCCGCCGCCCTCGCCATGCTCCAGGACGTCTTCGAGGTCACCGACCGGGCCTGGCGCGGCATCGGGGTCATCCCGGCCAGCGGCTGGCGGCTGTCCTCCCGCTACCGGGAGTACGACGCCGAACACCGCTTCTCGGTGACCGGCATCAACACCCGGGAGCCCGCCGCCTGCCGCAGCGGTGAGGTACTGCAAGGCCTGCTGAAGCCGAACGAGTGCGAGGCGTTCGGCACCACCTGCACCCCCCGCAATCCGCTCGGGGCCACGATGGTCTCCAGCGAGGGCGCCTGCGCCGCGTACTACCTGTACCGGCGCCTGGAGCCCACCACCGCACCCGTGGAACACCTGGAACCCCTGGCACCTCTGGAGGCGAGCCCCGTTGCCTGAGTCCACCCAGCTCCGCACCCCGGACCTCACGGCATGGTCCTGCCCGGCACCGCTGCGCGACCACCCCAGGGTGGTCATGGGGCACGGCGGTGGCGGCACGCTCTCCGCCGAACTCGTCCAGCACGTCTTCGCTCCGGCCTTCGGCGGCGAGGCGCTCGCCCAACTCGGCGACTCCGCCGCCGTTTCGCTGGGCGGCGCCCGGCTGGCCTTCTCCACCGACTCCTTCGTGGTCCGGCCACTGTTCTTCCCCGGCGGCAGCATCGGCGACCTTGCGGTCAACGGCACCGTGAACGATCTGGCCATGAGCGGCGCCCGCGCCGCCTACCTGTCCGGTGCCTTCATCCTGGAGGAGGGCGTCGAGGTCGAGGTGGTCGCCCGGGTCGCCGAGGCCATGGGTGCCGCGGCGCGCACGGCGGGGGTCGAAGTGGCCACCGGGGACACCAAGGTGGTCGAATCCGGTCACGGGGACGGCATCTTCATCACCACCTCGGGGATCGGGCTCATCCCCGCCGGGGTCGATCTGCGTCCGCAGCGGGTCCGGCCCGGCGACGTGGTGATCGTCAGCGGGGAGATCGGCCTGCACGGGGTTGCGATCATGAGCGTACGGGAGGGGCTGGAATTCGGAGTCGAGATCGAAAGCGACTGCGCGGCACTGGGCGGACTCGTCGAGACCATGCTCGCGGTCACCCCGGACCTCCACGTCCTCCGCGATCCGACCCGAGGCGGCCTGGCCGCCTCGCTCAACGAGATCGCGGCGGCCTCCGGCACCGGCGTGGTGATCCAGGAGCGCTCCGTGCCGATCCCCCCGGCCGTGGCCAACGCATGCGCCATCCTCGGCCTGGACCCGCTGTACGTCGCCAACGAGGGCAAGCTCGTCGCCTTCGTCCCCCGCGAACACGCGGACGCCGTCCTGGACGCCATGCGCGCCCACCCCCTGGGCGCGGCGGCTACGGTGATCGGCGAGGCCGTGGCGGCCCACCCCGGCATGGTGGTCGCCCGTACCGCCCTCGGCGGCACCCGCGTGGTCGACCTCCCGCTCGGCGAACAACTGCCCCGCATCTGCTGACCACGCCCTCTGCTGCCCACCCCTGCCCGGGACCGGCCCCACATGCGGCCTGACGGGTCCGGTGCGATAGTGGTGATCGGGTGGGGGTGTGTCCCGAGGGTGTGCGAGTGAGCGAATCCAAAGGTTCGTTCGCAGATGTCGACATCCCCCGAACCCCCCCGAATCCACCGGACCAACGCTTGACTTTCCGGAACGCCTACCGGCCGGCCGCGGGGACGCACGCGCGATTCTGCGGCCTGCCGAGGGAAGGGGAAGCTCATGAGGAGGAAGATCCTGTCGACCGCGGTGGCAACAGCCGTGGCCTGCAGCGGTTGGACCGCCGTCAGCATGTCGACGGCTGACGCGGCGGTGCGAGCCGTCCCCACCGTCACCTGCATGGTGTCACAAGGCCCTGGTGGCCTCTTCGGGGTGTCGGGCAACGGATACAGGCCGGGCGAACGGATTCGTGTGCAGAACTCGACGGGCTCCACGGTGCGAACGACCACTGCGATCACCGGAGGCTTCTTCGAGGTCACCGGACTGCCCAACGACACCTACCGTGCCGCCGGCAGGAGGTCCGGGACAGCGACCTGCCCCAAGTTCGTGACGGACGAGGAAGCCGACGAGGCAGCCGCGATCAAGTGCACCGTGACCAAGGGACCGGGACAGACCTTCGGCGTGTCCGGCAGGGGATTCCCGGAGGCCGAGACGGTCACCCTGAAGAACTCCCAAGGCGCCACCGTGAACACGACCTTGACCATCAAGGACGGCTTCTTCGAGTTCACCGGGGTACCCAACGACACGTACACCGTCACCTCGAAGTTCGCCAAGGTGACCTGCGCCAAGGCCGCCGTGACCCCTGACGAAGGCTAGGGCGAGGATAGTGAGGGCCGGCCGCTCCCGCGGCCGGCCCTCACTCTTACCCCGAACCTGCCGCACGCCGGCTGAAACACGCCCGCCAGGGTGGCGAATCGCCCATTCGTTGGCGGACTTTGGGGAACTCCACTGTGTTCGTTGTTCGCGTGCGGCATGGTCGGAGGGTCCTGTCGTCCGTTCAGGGCGTTTTCCAGGGAGGAGCGTCATGTCGTGGCAGGTGGAGGAGTTCGGAGCGTCCCACCACGGGATGGTGGGGGTGGTGCTCGCTGATGGCAGTGAGCCGGGGCCGGTGTACTTGGACCCGGGCAGCGGCTCGAATTTCCACGTGACCCGCGAGTGGTACGTGTACGACGGCCGCTCCGGCCGGCCGCGGGCGGACTCCATGCGCGGCTCGTGCGCCTGCGGGTGGCGCGGCACCGAGCAGTACCCGATCGACTGGACGCAGCTCCGCGACGGACCGCTGTACGACGCGGACGTCGACACCTCGGGCCCGTACAACGACTGGATGGTCCACATCAGCCACGTGGAAGCACGCTCCGTGCCACTTCCCGAAGGGCTCCAGGACACCCTCGACCAGCTGGAGCGGCAGCTCGATTCCCTGGCCGCCGACGCTCCCGTGGCCGCGCTCAAAGCGGTTGCAGTACTGGAACGCCTCATCCGGCACGTCGGACGCAACGCCGCGTTCAGCGCGGAAGCCGACGGCCTGTCTCCGCACACCATCGGTACCGCCCTCGGCCTATCCGAGGCCGAAGCCCGGTCCCGCCTGCTCCGCTACAGCCTCAACCGCTGAACCCTCGCCGCCAGGACCGTCGGCCGCTGCCGTGGACATCGAGAAATTCGATCAGTTTCACCTCGCTGGCGAGAAGTCGATCGCGCTCGTCCGCAGGAAGGTGACGAGGACACGTCTTCGGGGAACCTGAACCATCCCACCGGAATAGGCCCGGCACCCGGAACACCATGCCAAGGAGATGCACCGCTCGAACAGCGCGGACTCAGGCGGATGGCATCGGAACCGGTAGATGCAGATTACGGTCTCGCAAGCGGCACAGACCCGGCGATCCCCGTCCCTGACCGTCCGTCCCCAGCGCGCTTGCCGACTTCGTCCACCGTCCGAAACTTCACGCACATTGCATGTCACAGATGGCGTCTCTCACGGTACTAAGCAACGGTCGGCCGGCCCGAGCCGGTGGCCGTGCCCAGCAACCGACGTACAGGGGAGAAGAGGCGATGGAGGCATCGTTGCTCACGGCAGGGCTGTGCGCAGTTGCGTACCTTGCCCGTTGCTTGACGGTCTGGTTCCGGACGCGCCGGGATTCGGAGGCTCTGGTGTCCCAGCATCGTGCCGGAGCCCAGATGGCTGGGGAACTCCCGACGGGAAGCCGGGTGCGGATGCGCTCCGCTGCCGGGGACGAGGTCACCATCGAAGTCGGCCGGCAACCGTCCCGGGCACAGCGAGCGCCGCATGGCGGATGACACGTCACTGCCGGGGCCGGGCACTCGCGTCAAGACCGAGTCGGCCCCGCTTGACTTTCCAGAGGTGTACCGGCGGGAGATGCCTCTGCTGGTCCGGTTCGTCATGAAGCACGGCGCGCGCCCCCAGGAAGCCGTGGATGCCGCGCAGGAGGCCTTCGCCACCGCCTATCCGGTGTGGGAGAGTATTCGTTTTCCCGCACGCTGGCTGCGTACCGTGGCCACGCGGCTCTACTTCCGCACCAAACTCCGCGAAGACCTTCCCGGAGAGCTTCCCGAGACGGGCGCCGAGTTCCATCTGCCTACCAACATTCAGTTGAGCGAACAGGAACGTGAGGTCTACGCCGCACTCTCCGCCCTGCCCCCGCGGCAGAGGCAGGTCATGGCCTGGTTTTACGACCGGTACACCGTGGGGGAGATCGCGGAGGAACTGGGTGTCACGGAAGCGGCGGTCCGGCAGAACCTGCACCGGGCCCGAGTCACGCTCAAGGCGCATCTGAGCGGGCGAGGAGGTGCCCGATGAACGAGTACGAGGACCTGTCCAGGTCCGACCCCGACACCGACCTCGAGCTGGATGCCTGGCTGGCGAGTGCCGACCGCGCGGTGCTGTCCGCCGTGGAAGGTGGGATCGACCTCGTCGGCGGTCTCGCGGCGATCACCGGCCGGGAGCACGCCGAGGAGGAGCCCGGTGGAGAACCCACGCCGCCTGAACCGGATGCCGGCTTCCAGCAGGCACAGGGCCGGTCACAACGACACCGGAGGAGGCGGAACAAGGGTGCGACGAGCGACAGCAGCACTCTTCATTTCGGTCACGTGGTCAACATGCACGGCGGTCATTGCAACACCGGAATTGTCAATTACCATTCCGCACCGCAGGGTCCCGACCGGGTATCGGCCGCGGTGGAGCTGGCGGCCCTGCGGGAACTGGTCCATCAGGTTCAGGAACTGGCGGCCGGAATCCCTTCCTTGGCGCCCGCCGTCGAGATCCTCCCGGTCATCAGCGACGCGTCGCTCCCTGCCCCGGAGCTGCGGCGTGCCCTGTTGACCATTGTGGGAGTTGCCGCGGCTGCGGGCGCGGTCGGCCAACCGGTCCTCGAAGCCGCCGGAAGGCTCCTTGAACTGCTGGAGGGAGCGTAAGACCCACCAACGGCGTGCGTCCGCGGATCACCGCATGGTCGGCCACCACGTGAATGCCGCGAGATTCATGTGCTCGAAACCGGGGTGCGGGTACCGCTTTCGGTCGGTGAGTATGACGGGCATGCGGAAGCGGTCACCTCAGGAGAAGAAGCAGCTGAGCTATTTGAAGGACCGCCGGAACGACTACGGCGAGAACCAGAAGAGCTCGCGGAAGAACATCCCGCGCTCTCGGCGGGCCAGGCATCATGCGCTGCGTCGCGGCGAACAGCTGGCGCTGGAGCGGCTCAGGGCGTTCGGCGGGGCGATGGACGACTCGGAGGTGCGGTTCGCTCGGCGGGGGACTGGCCGGTGGCGGAAGTCTGCGGACACGCCTCTCGGTGAGGTGGTCGCGTACAAGCTGGAGCGCCGGGCCGAGCTCGGGGCCGACGCTGCACCGCCCAACCAGGGGCGGCTGGAGCACCTCCGGCGGTACCGGGCGCGACGGCGATCCTAGGAGCAGCTGCCTAGGTACCAGAGTCTGATGCCCAGTTCGGCCGGCGTTTCCGGTCCCCCGTCGGCAGTGGCAGCCCCAGGCGGCTCGCCGCTGAGCTGGCCGGCGGTCAGGAGGGGTGTGCACACACCCGGTACGCCGCTGTCGGTGCCGGCACCGTGAGTCCGCGACGACATCACTTGCACAATGTGCAAGTGATGTCCTACGGTACTCGACGGCAGGGGTTGAACTAAGTGCAAGTCCCGTGCCGCGCCTCAGCCGCCTCAGTCGCCCGAGTCCGAAGGATGTCGTCATGACCCTCGCCGCAGTCCTCCAACTCCTCCTCTCCGCCACCTTCTTCGTCATTCCCGTCGCCGTCTGGTTCACCGGCGGCCGTGCACAGCTCATCGCTGAAGCGGAGTTGCGGCGCCAGGGCCACGGCCCCGATGTACTCGCCCGGCACGGCATCGCGTTCCGCGAGAAGACCTGGGAGTTCGCCTTCGCCCTCAGCGTCGGCGCAACCCTCGGCATCCTCGGCGCGCTCAACCTCGCCGGCCACGACATGGGCCGGCTGCTCTCCTGGATTGTCGAGCCGCTCGTGCTCCTCGTCGTCGGCTTCATCACCACAGGCCAGGTCTTCGCCACCGCCTACACCCGTGCCGCCTTCGCCAAGTCCGACGACCCGGCGGTGCGGACCGTCGACGCCCCTGCCCTCATTGCCGCCGCGAACTCCGGCTTCCCCGCCTGGCTGCGACCCCTGGTCCTCGCCCGCTTCGGCCTCGCGACCTTCGGCTCGGCCCTCGTCCTGGTGCTGCTCGCCCTCTGAACCCGCCCGTGGGGTCAGCCGAGGTGGTCGGCGACGAGTTCGGCGAAGGCCTCCGGGGTGAGGACCGTGACGCCCAGCTCGGCGGCCTTGGCCGCCTTGGAGCTCGGCTTCCCGCTCGGGGACGCTGCGCAGACCAGGTAGGTGGTCTTGGAGTTGACGCTGCTGCCCGCCCTGCCGCCGGCCTTCTCGATCAGGGCGTTCATCTCCGATCGGCCCAGGCCCTCCAGCGGCCCGCTCATCTTCCCGGTGACGACGACGGTCGCGTTCGCCAACGGCCCCGGGGTGGCCTCACCGGCCGCCACCTGAGGTATCGACGGCTGCTGCGGCTCCTTCATGTTCACCCCGGCCGCGGCCAGTTTGTCGATGACCGGAGCCAGGGCGGCGACCAGTTCGACGATGACCGGCGCCTTCTCCCCGCCTATGCCCTCGACCTCCTGCATGGCGGCGGCGTCGGCCTGCCGGATGGCATCCATCGTGCCGAAGTGCGAGGCGATACGCCGGGACATGCTGCGCCCGGTGCCGAGCACACCCAAGGCGCAGAAGACGCGGCTGAGCGGACGCGACTTGGCCGCCGCGATCTGCTCGGCCAGCTTTGCTCCGCGCTTCGCGCTGCCGGAGGCGGCGGTGAGCTCGTCCTCGGTGAGGGTGAACAGGTCGGCGACGTCGCTGACGGCACCGGCCTCGATCAGCGCCCTGACATACGTCTTGCCCAGGCCGTCGATGTCGAGCATGTCCCGTCCGGCGGCGTACTCGATCAGCGCGGGCAGCGCGCAGGCGGAACCCTTCGCGCAGCGCCACCGCTCCTGGTCCTTGTTGATCTCCCCACCGCAGTTGGGGCACACCGTGGGCAACGGCACCTCGCAGGCACCGGCCGGGCGCCGCGCGATCACGGCGGCCTGGACGCGCGGAATGATGTCGCCCGCCTTGTAGACCGTCACGGTGTCCCCGAGATGGAGGTCGCGGCGGCGGATGTCCGCAGGGTTGTGAAGGGTGGCCCGGGTGACTGTGGATCCGTCGATGTCCACCGGTTCGAGGATGGCCGTCGGGGCGAGGACACCGGTACGGCCCACGTCCCAGACCACGTCCTTCAGTACGGTCTGCCGCTCGACGGCCGGCAGCTTGAAGGCGATCGCCCAGTGCGGGTACCTGCTGCCGAACCCGGCCGCGGCCTGCTCCGCCGCGTCGTTCGCCTTGATCACGACCCCGTCGATGCCGAACGGCAGGCCGGGCCGGAGCGCGGCGATCTCGTCGACCTTCTGCTGCGCCTCTTCGAGGGTCGCGACCACGTGCAGACCGGCCGGGGTGCCGGCCGTGGTCTGCACTCCCGCCCGCGCAACGGCGGCCAGGACCTCGGCGTGCGTGGCCCCGGAGGGCACGAAGGCGACGCCATCGAGCTCGACCGCCCCGTACGCCCAGAACGTCATCGCGAGCCGGTACGGACGGTCCTTCGCGCGCAGCGTCCCGGCCGTGCCGTTGCGCGGGTTCGCGAAGACCTGCGCGCCGTGTGCGGCGCGGACCTCGTTGGCCGTCTCGAACTGCTCCTGGGTGAACAGGACCTCGCCGCGCACCTCGAACGTGGCGGGCACGGGCAGTTGCTCGGGCAGGCCCTCGATGGTGCCGATGACATGACTGACGTCCTCGCCGTGCGTGCCGTTGCCCCGGGTGATGATCCGGTCCAGCCGCCCGGCCCGGTACCGGGCGGCCACGGCAGCGCCGTCCATCTTCGGCTCCACGGTGAACCCGCCGACGGGCGCATGGCCCAGGCGGCGCTGGAGGGAGGCGCCCCAGGCGGTGAGGCCTGCCGGGTCGAAGACGTTGTCCAGGCTGAGGAGACGCGTGGTGTGCGCGATGTCGCCCACCGGAGCTGCACCGTCGCCGACCAGACCGGTCGGGGAATCCTGGGCTGCCTCGTCGGGGTGCGCCTGCTCCCAGGCCAGCACGTCGAGCCGGAGCCCGTCGTACGCGGTGTCGTCCATCGGGCTGTCGCCGTCCCCGTAGTACGCCCGCGAGACCTCGCGCAGGCGGGCGAGGGCGGCCTCGTATGCGTCGCGGCCGGACATGACAGACAACGCCTCATCGGCGGAAAGGCTCTTCATGCAGACGATCCTCGCCTACGGGTCTGACAATGCCCGTTGGCGCCGTACGTGCTGGTGGCGTCGCTGTACGGCATGGCGCGCTCCAGGCTGCGGCCCAGCCAGCGCCGGCTCGCCGACCACACGGGGCTTGAGGCGTTGTACGTTTCCAAGCTCGCCCGCGCCCTGGAGGCCGCCGGGCTCGTCGCTCGCACCCGGGACCCGAACGACCCGCGCGCCGTGCAGCTGTCGCTCACCGAGCAGGGGAGCGACGTCACACGCCGCGCGATCAAGGTGGTCCAGGGCCTGCTGGACCAGCTGCTGGAGCCGCTCGGAGGACAGGACAGCCCGCGCACGCGGCAGTTCACCCGCGAGCTGGCGACCCTGCTCGAGGCACCTCTTGATCCACACACCGAGATCGACAAGGAGCAGCCATGACCACCACCACCGCACCTGCGGTCAACGCCCGCGTCATAGCCCTCGCGCACCATGCCGCGCGTGCCCTTCTCCAGGGCGTGCTGGTCCGCCACGGCGCCACGTTCCACCAGAGCGTGATGCTCCGGGCCGTCGTGGCCGCGGGCGGGTCCATCGGCCGCGACGCGCTCGTCGGCGACGTCAACGGCTCACCGACGCCGGACGCGAGCTGTACGAGAGCACCGCCGCCGGGGGCGCCGAGATCGCCGCCCGCCTGTACGCCGGCATCCCGGCCGAGGACCTCGCGATCGCGGGCCGCGTGCTGGCACTGATCACGGAGCGCGCCAACGCAGAGTTGGCCGAGGCTGCCTGAGGTTTGAGGTTCCGTCAGCGGCGGCGCAGGCGGTCGCGTAGCCGCTGGGGGGCAGGGGGAAGGACGGTGGGGTCGCCGTCCGGGACGTCGGGAGCCGGCACGCCCAGGATCTCGGCCAGTTTCCGGCGCTGGGCGACGGTCAGCCGGTCCGGGGCGCATTCCACGGCGTACACCGCGAGGTCTCGCAGTCCCGCCTGCTCGATGGCCCGTACGAAGTCCCGGTACAGCTCCGCGTGCATCCACTCGGCGCCTCGGACGACGGCTCGGGCAGCGGCGGTGAGGCCCCGAGCCTCAAGGTGGCCGAGCAGCCGGACCACCTCTGCATGCTGCTGGTGCCTCGTGGAGTCCGCCAGCAATTCTTCCACGCGCCCTGACAGGCCCGCCTCGGACAGCGCGGCCATCGCCGCGACCCGTTGGTCGAGGGACCGTCTCTCGCTGGCCACGAGGATCTCGACGACATTGCGGGAAGGCTCCACCCCCACCCACCCGCCGAATGCTGCCAAGAGGGCGTGCAGCATGATCCGGTCGGCCAACGTCATCTGTTGGAATCTGAAGGGGTCCTGATACTCCACCGCCTGCTTCGGGGCAGTCTGCGCCAGGCGCCGCAGGAGCAGGTTCGCCGCATCGTGCTCGCCGTTCTCGCGCAGGGTGCGCAGCGCCCCGGTGAACTCCTCTCCCGGCAGCCGGCACAGACCGTCCATCAGGTCCCCGCAGGGCCGCCGGTGCGCAGTGTGCAGCAGTCGGAGCAGTCGGCCGCGCTCTACAAGGCCTTCCGGCAGGGCGTCCCATACGCGCGCCCGGTCCCGTACGGCGCCCTGGTCGTAGAGGAGCGCCAGGAGCTCGGCGACCTGTTCGGTCGGCCGGTTCGCCGCGTCCGCCAGCAGTGCCCCGGCGTCCAGCGGGCGACCCATCGTACGCAGGGCCGCGACGAGTTCCGGGGTGGCTGCCACCGGGTGGTGCAGTGCCGCCTGCCCGAACAGGTGGAGTACGGCGTCGTCGTGGCCCTGGGCGTGGAGCAGCTCGGCGAGGGTGACGATGTCCTCGGTGGCCAGCCTTCCGCTGGCGAAGGACAAGGTCTGCCAGGCGCGGTCCGCCATGCCCGCAGTCCACAGGGCGTCGCACAGGCCGGCGAGGTCCCGGACCGCGGGCGCCGCCTCCACCGCTGTCCGCACCAGCCCCTCCGCCGCTCGACCCGCCTCGTCCGCGACGCGGAGTACCCGCACCAACGCGGCGGGATCCTGTGTGACGACCGGGAGGATCTGGAGGTAGAGGTCAAGGGCTTCCTCCACCCGGCCGATGGAGCGCAGCGCGTCGGCCAGGCGGGCGGTTTCCTGCGGCGACGAGACGGACGGAGCCCGCAGGACCAGGTTGGCCTGGTCGTCCAGCTGCGCCGACCACATCGCGCCGGCCAGGCCGAGCACCGCCTCGGTGGTCCGGAGCGTGCCGATCGCCGCCGTCAGCAGGAAATCGGCGTCGGCACCGTTTCCGTGACCGTTCTCGTGGAGGAGCCGGACCGTGCCCGCGATGTCCTCCGGTGTGCGACGCACCGCCACCGCGGACAGCAGGCGACCGACGTCCTCCTCGTCGTCCATCGCGTGCAACGCCGGCACGATCGAGGCGAGATCGAGCGGTGCCCGCTCCGCACCGATCGTGTGCAGCACGGTGTCCGCTTCGTCGACCCGTCCCTGCTCATGCAGGAGGCACACCAGTGCCGCCGCCTCCTGGGCAGGGCGAGTGCCGGCAGCCAGCGCCAGCAGTTCCCCGGCCGCCGCGGGATCCGTCACCCGCAACCGCGCCGCATGCTCGGCGATCAGCCGGGGTTGGGCCCGGAGCATCTCCCGCAGCCGCTCCGGCACCGCGCGTGCGGGAGCGTCGGCAGCAGAGGCAGAGAGCCGGCCGTGGGTCCCGTGGCGGTTGCGGGCGATGGCGAGGGTCCGGCCGGTGTTGCTCAGGCGCTGCTGCGGCAACGGCCGCTCCTTGGCACGCAGTTCGCCGAGCAGGTGGTCGTAGAGGTCCGGGGTTCCGATCAGCGGCCCGGCACCGGCCAGCCCCTGGTCGAGCACCCGGATCAGCTCACCGGTGAACGCGGTGTGCGCCTCTCCCGGCGGCGACAGCGCCTGCCGGTTGGCGGCGCACGCGGTGAGCAGGTACGTGCCCGCGATGCGCGCCTGCTCCGCCATCGTCACCGATCCGCTCATGCCGCCGGTCAGCGCCTGGCCGCTGTAGCAACAGTCCAGGATCACCATCCGGTTGACCCTCCGGCCCGCGCCCAGCACCTCCCGACGGAGACTCGCGAAATCGACCGAGGAGTACGGGCGTTCAGGGTCCGACGAGGGCAGGGCGAGCAGCAGGCCGTCGACCTCCGGGGCCACCAGGCCGTGACCGGCGTAGTAGACGAGGAGGGTGTCGGTGGCCCGCTGCGCCGCTGCGCGAACGGCGTCGAGGAGCACCGCGGGGGAGGACGGATCGACGAGGCGGGTGCAGTGCTCCGGCGGGAGCCCCCAGACGGTCGGGTCCTCCAGCAGCCGCCCGAGGTCCTCGAGGTTGGCGGCGACCGCCGGGAGGTCCTCCAGGGCCGGATCCTCGTACCGTGTGGAGCCGATGAGGACGGCGTACGACCCGTGCGGATCGGCCAGTTCCACGGCTAGCGGGCTTCCGGTGTTGCCCCGTCCGGTGGCCCGCAAGGCGGCTCGGCGGAGAGGGCCTGGAGCAGCTGCCGCACCGTGTCCTCCGAGCCCTCCTCCACCGTCACGGACAGGCCGTCGGACGCCCGGGTGAAGGTGAGGGCCGCGCGACTGCGGCGTGCCCGGCGCCATCCCGCGTACGCCAGGGCGAGGTTGGCCATCCCCACGGTGTGGGTGAGCACGATGTCGATGATGTCCAGCCCGCCGCTCATGGCGCCCGGCACGGGCTCCGACACCAGCCGGATCTCGCCCGGGGGCTCCTCCTCGTTCCGCAGCCAGCGGAAGAAGTCCCGCAGATCCGCACTCTCCTCGGGAACGGTCACCCCGATGGTCAGCTGCATCCCCCGTGTCCTCCATCCCCCGGAACCGGCTCTGGGCCAGAGCCTGGCACACATCGTTCCGGGGAGGGGAGGATTCGGCCCACTCGGCAGCCGGTGACCGGCGTCAGACGATGACGAGGTCGGCGCGGTCGCGCCCCGGTGCGATCAGCGCGGCATTCGCCTCGTCCGAGCGGGAAACCCAGGCGGCGGCGAGCCCGGGATCCTTGCCGTGCCGGACATGACGTGCGATCAGGCGCGGGACGCGCACAGTGTCCTCGGGTGCGAGGAACCAGACCTCGTCGAGGAGGGGCCGTACCGTCGCCCACGGCCCCTCCTCGTACAGCAGGTAGTTCCCCTCGGTGATGACGAGGGGCACGCCGGGTCCGACCGGGATGCTGCCGGCGACCGGTTCCTCCAAGGCGCGGTCGAAGGCGGGGGCGTAGACGGTGCCCGGGTCCGGGGCGCGCAGTCGGCGCAGCAGGGCGGCGTACCCGGCCGCGTCGAAGGTGTCCGGGGCGCCCTTGCGGTCGGCCCGGCCCAGGCGGACCAGTTCCCGCTGGGCGAGGTGGAAGCCGTCCATGGGCACGACGGCCGCCAGGCCGGGACCGAGCGCGTGGGCGAGGCGGTCGGCCAGGGTGGACTTGCCCGCGCCGGGCGGCCCGGCGATGCCGAGGATCCGCCGACCGCCCTGGGCGGCCAGCGCGCGGGCGCGGCGTTCCAACGCTGTGAGGTGCATGGCGAGGTGCATCAGGAGCGGCTGTGGAAGCGGCGCTGCAGGGCACGGACCTCGTCGGCCAGCGCGGGCACCGGCCCGTCGACCGGGAGGCCGGGGACGATCTCCCCGACGGGCAGGGTACGGACCGGGGGTGCCGGCACGCCCAGTTCGGCCAGCCAGCCGCCGAGCTGGGCGGAGGAGGCGGCGTACACGATGCGGCCCAGACCGACCCAGCCGTGGGCGGCGGCGCACATCGGGCAGTGTTCGTTGGAGGTGTAGACGGTGGCGGCGGCCCGCTCGCCGGGGGTCAGGTGGGCGGCGGCCCAGCGGGCCAGCTCGAATTCCGGGTGCCGGGTGCGGTCTCCGCCGGACACCCGGTTGTGGTCCTCGGCGAGGACGGTCCCGTCGGCGCCGACCAGGACGGAACCGAAGGGCTCGTCGCCGGCCTCCAGAGCATCGGCCGCCAGCTCCAGACAGCGGCGCAGGTGCCCTAGGTCGGCATCGGTCACGCGCTGGTCCGTCATGTGCTCGTCCTCCGGGTCGGTTGCGCCCCCTGACCCGATCCTAGACACCCGAGCACCCGAGCGGTGGTCATGCGGGGGTGAGGCGGTGGTCAGCGGCCCGGTCCGGACTCCGCCGGGCCGAGGACACGGACGACGCGGGCCGGATTGCCGACGGCCAGGACTCCGGCCGGGAGGTCTTTGACGACCACGGATCCGGCGCCGACCACCGTGTTCGCGCCGATGGTCACCCCGGGGCAGACGATCACTCCGCCGCCCAGCCAGACGTTGTCACCGATGGTGACGGGCAGGCCCCGCTCCCAGCCGGCCCGCCGGAGTTCCGGGTCCAGGGCGTGTATCGGCGCCAGCAGCTGGACGTTCGGGCCGATCTGGACGTCCGCGCCGACGGTGATCGGGGCGGTGTCGAGGAACACCGCCCCGAAGTTGACGAACGTACCGGCGCCGATCCGGATGTGGTGGCCGAAGTCGCAGTGGAACGGGGGCCGGATCCGGACCCCGTCGCCGACCTCGCCCAGCAGCTCCCGGAGGATCGCCTCGCGTTCCTCGGGCGCGAGCACGGCGGGTGCGTTGTACTGCGCGCAGAGCTGTGCGCGGCGCGCGCTGTCGGCGGCGAGCTGGGGGTCGTCCGGCAGGAACCAGTCGCCGGCCGCCATGCGCTTCTGGTTCTCACCCACGGATGTCCTCTCGGTCCGGGACGCGCGCGCCCACGCTCAAGCCCCCGCTCACGCTGGCGCACCGGCTTCAGGGCGTCAAGGTCATCGGCAAGACACCCCCTGGCAGCGGAGCACGTACAGGCCGGTGACCTCCGCCCCGCGCAGCTGTTTGGCGCGGAGCCAGGCGGTGCTGCCGAAGTGGCAGTAGAGGCTGAAGGCGGCCATCCGCTGCCCGTCGTACGCGGCGGTCACCCGGGCCTGCTCGCCCATCGCCTCGGCCTGCCGGCCCGGCCGGCCGTGCCCGCGTACGGCGGGCAGCCCGAGGGTCCGCAGCAGCCCGCCCCCACCCCGGCGGGCGGACGAGGGGGTGGGTACGGGCACTGCGGAGGGGTCTGGGGTCACGGGGGCGCAAGCAGGGTGCGGATCTTGTCCAGGATCTCCTGGCGGGGGAACCCGGTGCCGGCGTGCAGGTCTTCCAGCGCCTTGACGGTCTGCCGCTCCTCACCGTCGGTGAGGGTGAACACCACGATCTCGCCATGGCTGACGCCGTCGATGACGAGTTCGTGCGCGGTGACCAGGTCCACCCGCTCCGCGAGCTCCGCGCGGGCGCCGTCCGGCACCCGTCCGGGGGAGAGGAACTCGATGGCCCAGCGGGTGCGGCGGACATCGCCGGGGGAGTACCGGCCGAGCGCCATGTCGGCGAGGGCGCTGTAGGTGTTGGTGTCGGAGGCGGCGCAGGAGAGGGTGGTGGCGCCGCCGACCCGCGGGTTGACCTCCAGCACCGAGTACCGGCCGCTGCCGTAGATCATGTCCACGTTGACGGAGCCGCGTACGCCCAGTTCCTCGCAGAGCGCGACCAGCCGGGCGGCGACCGGCTCAAAGCCCCGGTCGGCTTCCGGGCGCGGCCCGCACCAGCGCAGATCGGCGAAGGTGAACACCGGTTCGGGGCCGGCGGTGCCGGTCCAGCACACCGGCAGCACTCGGTAGGCGCCGGGTTCGCCCACGATGTCCACTGAGCAAAGGTCGCCGCTGACGCACTCCTCGATGACGGCCGACACGGGCGGCGGGTCGAGGAGATAGGCGTCCAACGCCGCGGCGTCGGGCAGGGCCCGGATGCCCATGCTGGTGGAGTCCCACAGCGGCTTGGACAGCAGCGGGTAGCCGATCCGGGCGGCCCCGGCCCGCAGGGCGTCGGCGTACGCGGGGACCGGCAGGCCGCGGCCGGCCAGCAGGTCGGAATCGGCGCGGATGCCGCGCGGGACGTCCAGTCCGGCCCGCAGGAGCAGCTGCTTGGTCTCCCACTTGTCGATCAGCAGCGAGGTGGCGGCGAGCGGGGTGATGACCGTCGGCACGCCGTCGGCCTCGAGGAGTTCCCGGGTGGCGGCATCACGCAGGGTGTTCTCGCAGGGCAGCGAGATGGAGACGGCGGCGTCGGCCCCCCACTGCGTGACCAGCGTGGCCAGTTCGCAGGGCGTGACGGCCGGATCGACGCCCTGACGGCCGCCGGGGAAGTCCTCCTCCCCGGCCTGTCCGTGGGTGTGGAACAGCCGCGCCTCGATGCCCTCGCCGGCCAACTCCCGGACGGTGCGCTGGATGTAGGGGTCGGCGCGCTGAATGTCGACCGACCGCAGGAACGCGATTTTCTGCACGGGCTTCCGCTGTGCTCTGTGCTCTGTTCCGCTCACGGGTGGTTCACTCCACTCTCAGATTGGTGCCGGCGACCGCCCGGCCTCCATGTCCGCCAGCGCCCGGTCCGGATCGGTTAAGTCCGTGAAGCAGACTCCGGCCAACGCCCGCACCAGCCAAGGGGTGTAGCCCGCGTGGACCTCGCGGTGCGTGGCACCGTGAAGCCGCAGCCCGAGCCGTTCGGCGGCGGCAGCCAGGAACGGCCCGGCGTTCCCGACGTCGGCGCTGCCGCCGCCCGACACCTCGCTCATCGTCACGAGGCCAGTGGAACCGCCGGGGCAGCGGAGCGTCTATCGGGCTGATCTCCGAAACCAATTCACACGGAACTCACCCACCTTGGAGGACCGTCCAACACAACTTCCTTGCAGTCAGCACGAGTTGGTACGCACGGCCGGAGCTGTACGACGCCCTCTGTACCCAGATCCGCGACCACGCCGACATCATCCAGGCGCGTCGGCTGCGCACCCTCCAACTGGGCCTGACCCGCGCCAACATCGGCACCCAGTCCCTGGTGCCCAAGGAGATCCGGGAGGCCGGGCGCGGCCAGGCGGGGGAGGGCGCCATCCGCCGCGCCGTCGCGATCGCACACGGCTACGTCCAGGAGGGCTCGGTCCGCTACAAAAGCCCGGTCGCGGCGGCTACGTACAGAAGGCGGGCGGCGGCGACCCGATTGGCACCGCCGGCACCGCCTTACCGGTGGTCGCCACCTACTCCTGGGAGCGCCCGGAGGTCGACCCACCCCGGCCCCCTCGGCGTACGGGACTTCACCGGGCTCCTCCGCCGGCGTCCTGACTCCCGCCACGCGGGCCGTCGCCCCGGCCGGTTCCACCCTGCCCCGGCTCGCCGCGGACCTGCCCGTACGGCTGGCGGCTGGTGCTGCTCGACCCGTACGCGGGCCTCGCCGGTCTGGCGGGGCAGATACGCCAGCTGGCCGCGGCCTGCGGCGGCCGGGTGCTCGCCGCCTGCACGCTCGCCGGACTCGATTCCACCGTGCACGTCGCCGGCCCCGGGGCCCCGCACCGTCGACGAAGCGGCCGACCTCTCGGCGAGGCTCACCGGCATCCACGAGATCGCCCGCGAACGCCACCCGGCCCCGACACCGGCCCTGTCGCCCATTCCGCCGCCCACCCCGTTCCCGGCCGATGCGGACCGGGCGCAGGCACAGGTACGGGCGCAGGCCGGCGGCACCAGCCACGCCACGTACCGCTTCGCCGCCCGGGCCCTCGGGCTGCCCTGGCAGCGCATCCCCGAGCTGCGCACGCTGCTCGGCGACGCGGGCCCCCTCCCCACCCTGCACTGACGGCCGCTCATGACGGGGCGAAAGCGGAGCAGCGATCTCCGGATACGATGCACCCGCACAACCGTACGAACGTGAAAGGGGCCGTCATGCCAGGCCCGCATCCCGCACCGCCGGAGCCGCACACCGCGACCCGCCCGGCGTGGTGGAAGACGAACACCGGCCGGTTCGCTCTGATCGCCGCCGTGCCGGTGCTCGGCCTGCTGGAGCCCCGCCTGGGCGGCGCCGTGCTGATCGCCGCGCTGGTCGTGGTGTGGCGGGCCAAGGCCTGGCCCAAGGCCGGGAGGATCGTCATGACGGTGGCCGCCATGTCTCTGCTGGGTGCGGTGCTGCCCGATCGCCCGAAGGACGCCGCGGCCGGCGCGCCGCCCGCCCCGACCAAGGCGACCCCGGCCGCCACGGCCTCGACGGCCGCCATGGCGCCCACGATGCCGCCGCTCGCCGATTTCCGGGGCCAGTCCCTGGAGGCGGCCTTCGGCCGGGCGCGGCAGGCCGGCTTCCTCGTCAACAACCACGACGCCTCCGAGAAGGACGGCTTCGTACGCGGCCGTTCGCGCTGGACGGTCTGCTTCCAGGAGACGAGCTGGACCGGGCCGAAGCCGACCGTGGAGTTCGGCGCCGTGCTGAACGGCGCCCCGTGCCCGAAGAAGGACGGCGAGCCCATCCCCTGGCCGAAGATGCCGGACCTGGTGTGGAAGACGTGGCGGACGGCCCACGCGGAGGCCGTCGGCCTCGGCGTACGTCCCGACCGGGTCCTGGCGCGGGCGGCGTACCCCAACGACACCCTGCCCGAGGAGGGCGAGTACGAGGACTGGAGGGTGTGCGCGCACGACCCGGCCGTGGGCACGGCCGTCCAGCCCGACGACTATGTGGAACTACGGCTGACTGCCGAGAAGAACGGGTGCCCGAAGGGGGACCGCGGCACCGGTACCGCTGCGGAACTCCCGGACCGGGACGATGACGGCGACCCCGACTACCGCGACCCATTCCCCAGTGACCGCAACCGCACCAGCTCCTTCCCGAACGGCATCCCCGGCTCGGGCGGATCCGGCGGTTCGTCCGGAGGTTCGTCTGGGGGTTCGTCCGCGGGTTCGTCCGGCGGTTCGGGCGGTGGCGGCGGCTGGAGCCCATGCCGGCGCACCCGTTGGTGCTGACACCGGACATGGGTGTGGCGGGGGGGGGGCGGGGGGGGGTGGGGGGGCGGGGGGGGGGGGGTGGGGTGTTGGATGGAGAGGGGGGGGTGGGGGGGTTTCTGTATGCGGTGGGGGGGGTGGGCGC
>NZ_JBEOXT010000058.1:0-35046 GCF_040296685.1 Streptomyces sp. NPDC002054 | reverse complement strand
CTCCCGCTCGCTCAGCTCCGCCACCCGCCGCCGCGCCTCCTCGCCGCGCGCCGCCGCCTTCCCCGAGGCCAGCTGGTCCACCACGTGCCGGGTCGGGGTGACGCCGGGGTGATCAAGAGCGTGGCCCGCCCCGCATCAGCCGCCCGCAAGTGCCGCAGCGCCATGGCCGCCGAAGACGCCGAGTTCACCGCCACCGCATCCGCCGCCGCCCCCAGCGCCGCCGCGATCGGGACCTCGTACCCCGGGGCCACCGACAGCCGTTCCGCCGCCGGACCCAGCAGGCCGGCCAGCCGCTCCCGGGCCTCCAGCAGCGCGCCCGTGCCGTCCTTGCGGCGCAGCCCCAGCGCGAGTGCGTCGTGTCGGGCGGAGACCGCCGCCCGGGAGCGCTCCGCCGCCGCGACCGCGTCCCGCGCCGCGCCCAGCGCCGCCTCCGCCTCGGCCAGGTCCGCCCGCGCCGCCTCGTGGGCAGCCTCCGCGTCGGTGTCCCCGTCCGCCGCCCCGACCTCCGCGGCCAGCGCCTCGTACTCCTCCTGCGCGGCCACCGCCCGGGTCTCCGCCTCGTCCCGGGCCGCCACCAGCCGGTCGATCTCCGCCTGCGCGGCGCCGGCCCGCGACCGGGCCGCGCCCAGCCGGCCGGTCAGCCGGGCCAGTCCTTCCCGCCGGTCGGCGATCGCCCGGGCGGCATCGCGCAGTCGGCGTTCCTCGTCCGCGAGGGTCCGTTCCAGCTCGGCGCGGTGCGCGACGGTGTCCTCCAGGGCCCGGGTCGCGGCCTCCAGCGCGGCGGTGAGCTCGGCTTCCTGCTCCCGGATTCGGGCCGCCTCCCGCTCCAGGTCCTCCGGGTCGCGCCCGCGCCGCTCCTCCTCCGCCGGGGCGGTCGCGCTCTTGACCCGGGCGTCCGCGAGGGAGACCGTGCCGCGCACCCGTTCGGCCAGCTGCGACAGCTCGTACCAGGTCTCCTGGGCCTGCCGGAGCCGGGGGGCGAGCTCCTGGACCGAGGCTTCGAGGGTGGCCTCGCGCCGCAGCGCCAGGGCCAGTTCCGCTTCCGCCGCGTCCTTCCGTTCCTTCAGCGCCGTCTCGTCCGCGATCTCCGCGTCCAGCGCGGCCCGCAGGGTGACCAGGTCGTCGGCGAGCAGCCGCAGCCGGGCGTCCCGGAGATCGGCCTGGATGACGGCGGCCCGGCGGGCCACCGCCGCCTGCCGGCCCAGCGGCTTCAGCTGCCGCCGGAGTTCCTCGGTCAGGTCCTGTACGCGCGCCAGGTTCGCCTGCATCGCGTCCAGTTTCCGCAGCGCCTTCTCCTTGCGCTTGCGGTGCTTCAGGACGCCCGCCGCCTCCTCGATGAAGGCCCGGCGTCCCATCGGGTCGGCGTGCAGGACGGAGTCCAGCTGGCCCTGGCCGACGATGACGTGCATCTCGCGGCCGATGCCGGAGTCCGACAGCAGTTCCTGGATGTCCAGCAGCCGGCAGGTGTCGCCGTTGATCTGGTACTCGCTGCTGCCACCGCGGAACATGATCCGCGTGATGGTGACCTCGGCGTAGTCGATCGGCAGGGCGCCGTCGGAGTTGTCGATGGTCAGGGACACCTCGGCGCGGCCCAGCGGCGGACGGCCGGTGGTGCCGGCGAAGATGACGTCCTCCATCTTCCCGCCGCGCAGGGACTTGGCGCCCTGTTCTCCCATGACCCAGGACAGCGCATCCACCACATTGGACTTGCCGGAACCGTTCGGGCCCACCACACAGGTGATGCCGGGTTCGAAGCGCAGGGTGGTGGCGGAGGCAAAGGATTTGAAGCCACGCAGGGTCAGGGCCTTGAGGTGCACGCCGCCGGACTCTACCTTTCACGTTCGGTTTCACCCATGAAGGTGCAGGGCACAACAGACGTTAAAAGAAATCCGCCCCGCGCGTGGATCACCGCGGGGACGAGTCGGCGGGGGAAAGACGGCAGCGAGAAAACGAAGAAAGAAAGAAGGGACGCCGGGGCGTCCCTATTCAGATCAAACGGGGCTGGAGTCAAGCGACGAGAGCGCGGGTCAGGTGAGCGCAGGCTCCGCCTGGGGTACGTCGATGTCGATGCTGTCCAGCAGCGAGTCTCCGTGCTGAGCGGCGGCGGTCAGCGCGTCGTTCTCGGACTGAATCCGTACAAGCTCGGACTCGAGGTCCTGGACGCGCTGCTGAAGCCGTCGCATCTCGGCGAGGAGTCGCGGGTCGGAACCGCCGACGTAACCGAGAAGCGCCTTTGCCATGATGGATGGTCCTCCACACTGAGTGACCGACCGAAGCGGTGTGGGTCGTGAGGGAATCGCACCCGCGGTGTCCGGCAGCGACTGTCAGCCACTGCGCTACTACTGCCAACACTGCCAAACAGCCCAGATGCGCGGGGCTTCCAGCGTCTCACCAAAAAGTTTGACGGTCAACACGATCACGCCCCGTATCGGCGGGCAGCCCGGCCTTCTCACGGCCCACGGCCCGGGTCCGGAGATCGTCCACGTCTCCGAGCCTTCCACGGAACACCGCGCCCGGCAACGTATACGCAGATCAGTGCATGATCATCGAATCCCAAAACCGTCGTAGCCGCCGCGGGGCGTTCCCCAGATCTCTGTCACCCCGTCCACCCGCCCGGGCGTGTCGGAAGATCGCAGCCAGTCGAGCAGCCGGTGGCAATTCTCACGTTGCCCTTCGGCCACAACCTGCACTCGACCATCGTCGAGATTGAGGGCAAAGCCGGTCAGTCCGCCGATCTCCAGTGCATTGGCCCTGGTGAACCAGCGGAAGCCCACTCCCTGTACACGGCCGCGTACCCATGCCGTCAGCCGGACGTCTTCGTTCATGCGCGAACGCTATCCGGGCAGTCCCGTTCCGCGTGCATCACCCCGGCGGCTCATTGGCGTACAGTCGCCGACCAATGAACTCACCCATTTGGGTGAGTAACGGACGATCTTGGAAGGCACCGCCGCATGGGACGTCACCGACTGCCCGCGCCGCCGCACGCCAAGCGCGGCGGCACCGCCGTACGCAACGGTCTCCTCGGCGTGTCCATTGCGGCTGCCCTGGGAACGGCGGCCGTGACCACCGGGCTGGTACCGGTCGGCAATGCCTTTCCGTACGTCGGCATCGAGAGCGGCGCCGGACAGAAGAGCGAGGCGAAGGCGAAGCCCGAGCCCGCTCCGGTGAGCGACCTCCAGCAGCAGGGCGGCCTGGCCAACCTGCCGGGGCGCGCTCCGGCCGACGCCGGCGAGAGCGGCCGGTCGGCCTCCGCCACCGCCTCCACCTTGCCGCGCGCTTCCGCCGCCGCCTCCGCCACCCCGTCGGCCAAGCCCACCCCGCCGGCGAAGCCGACCCCATCGGCCTCGGCTTCGGCTCCGGCTCCGGTTCTGGCGAAGCCCACGCCCGCTCCGAAGCCCACCCTCGCCACCAAGGCGCCGGAGAAGAAGCTCACCCCGCCGCCGGCCCCCAAGCCGCCCCAGGCCCCCAAGCCCACGCAGGCCCAGCCCAAGCCTTCGAAGCCCCAGCCGGCCAAGCCCGTCCAGCCCCCCAAGCCTCCGCAGGCCAAGCCCAAGCCCAAGCCCGCCCCCGCGGTCCCGCCGGCCGTGCCCACCGGCCACTCCGCGGAGGAGGCGGCCGTGCTGAACATGGTCAACGTGGAACGCGCGGCGGCCGGCTGCGGCCCGGTCCGGGCGAACCCGCCGCTGGCGGCGATGGCCGGTGCCTTCAGCAAGGACATGGCGGTCCGGAAGTTCTTCGGCCACACGGACCCCGACGGAAAGTCCCCGTGGGACCGGGCCGCCGCAGCCGGCCTCTCGGGCCTGGGCGGCGAGAACATCGCCCGCGGCCAGGGGGACGCGACGGCCGTCATGAAGGTGTGGATGGGCAGCCCGGGCCACAAGGCCAACATCCTGAACTGCGAGTTCCGCACCCTGGGCGTCGGTATGTACGACGCCGCGGGCGGCCCTTGGTGGACCCAGAACTTCGGCTTCTGACCCCCGGCCGGGTCAGGCCGGGTCAGGCCGCGATCGTTGCGCGGCCGGCCGTGAAGATGCGGGCCGTTTCGGCGACGCGGCGGCCGAGGTGCTCGGCCGTGGCGAGGTCGGCCTTGTGGACCGCCTCGACGCCCTGGTCCGAGTTGGTCTGAGCGCCCACGCCCGAGAAGAATCCCAGCCGGTTCAGGTCGTTCTCCGAAGCCGTGGAGGAGTTCCAGCCCGGCTTCAGGCCCAGGTTGACCCAGTGCATGCCGTGCTGGGCGGCGAGGGTCTGGAAGAACTGCAGGGTGTGCAGCTTGTCGCCGCTCTTGGAGGCGGAGTTGGTGAAGCCGGCCGCCAGCTTGTCCTGCCAGTCGTCGCCGAACCAGCGCTTCGAGGTGGCCTCGGCGAAGACGTGGAAGGCGCTGGATGCGGTGCCCATGTAGGTCGGGGAGCCGAAGACGATCGCGTCGGAAGCGTCCAGCAGCTCCCACTGCGCGTCGTCGATCTCATCCACCTTGATCAGGTGGACAGTGGCCCCGGCGTCGGCGGCGCCGTTCCGGACGGCCTCGGCGACGACCGCGGTGTGGCCGTAGCCGGAGTGGTAGGCGATCGCTACGACAGGGGTGTGCGCGGACATGGAGGGTCTCCCTCGGCAAGTGGTGCAGGTGGGGTGTGCTGAGAAAAGGTAAGCACTAACTTTTAGAAAGCGCAAGCTTCGAGTTAGCGCTGCCCGGGAGTACGCTGGACTGTATGGAGACCCCTGTCCGCACCGAAGCCGTGTGCACCGAAAGCGCCTGCGCCGACCTCGCGTACGACGTGTTCGCGCGCGCCTGCCCGTCCCGGGAGACCCTGGAACACGTCACCGGGCGCTGGGGCACTCTCACTGTGACCGCGCTCCACGACGGGGCGTACCGGTTCAACGAACTGCGCCGCCGGGTGGACGGCGTGAGCGAGAAGATGCTGTCGCAGACGCTGCACGCGCTGGAGCGGGACGGCATCGTGCACCGCGAGGCGCAGCCGACCAACCCCCCGCGGGTGGACTACGAACTCACCCCGATGGGCCGTGGGGTCGCCGAGCGGCTGATGGACCTGATCCGCTTCCTGGAGGGCAGCACCCCGCAGGTGCTGGACGCCCGCGAGCGTTACGACGAGGCGCGCGGCGGCCTCTGACAGCGCGGGCAGAAATAGCTGGACCGGTTCATCCAGGGGCGGCGGCGCATCGGGGTGCCGCAGCGACGGCAGGGCTCGTCCTCCCGCCCGTACGCGTCGAGCGAGCGGTCGAAGTAGCCGGACTCCCCGTTCACGTTGACGTAGAGGCTGTCGAAGCTGGTGCCACCGACCGCGAGGGCCGCGTTCATCACATCCCGGACATGGCCGAGGAGTTCCACGCTCCGCGGGCGCGTGAGCTGAGCCGTGGGGCGCTCGTAGTGCAGCCGGGCCCGCCACAGCGCCTCGTCGGCGTAGATGTTGCCGACCCCGCTGATCAGCGACTGGTCCAGCAGCGCCCGCTTGACGGTGCTCCGCTTGGCACGCAGGGCCAGGTGGTAGGCGGTCTCGTCGAAGAGCGGGTCCAGCGGGTCCCGCGCGATGTGGGCGATGACATCGGGCAGGCCGTCGGCGCTGCCGGGAACGCTGTCGTGCAGGGAGAGCCCGCCGAAAGTGCGCTGGTCCACGAAGCGCAGCTCAGTTCCGGTGGCGTCGGCGAACTGGATCCGGATCCGCAGGTGCTTCTCGTCGGGTGCGTCCTGCGGCTGCACCAGCAGCTGGCCGCTCATGCCGAGGTGCCCGAGCACGGACATCTCCGCGCCGGCGAGCGGCAGCCACAGGTACTTGCCGCGGCGCATCGGCACGCCGATGGTCTGCCCGGCCAGCCGGGCCGCGAAGTCGGCGCCGCCGGCCGGGTGCCGGCGCACGGCCCGCGGGTGCAGCACCTCGACCGCCTCGACGGTCCGCCCGGCCACCCAGCGCTCCAGGCCCCGCCGTACGACCTCGACCTCGGGCAGCTCGGGCACGGCGTGTCTCCTCGGGATCCTCGGACGGTTCAGGGGCTCGCCGTCGAGCCTACTGGCACCCCAAAAACGACTCCGCCCGCCCCGGCAGTACCGGGGCGGGCGGAACGACAGCCGAAGGAAGGCCGGTCAGCTCATGCGTCGGGCGTCGGGTCGGCGGGCGTCGGCACCCCGCCGTCCTCGACCGCGTCCACGGTCGCGTCCTCGATCGCGTCCTCGGTCGAAACCGAGGTCGAGACCGAGGCAGCAGCCGCAGCCGAGGCCGCGGCCACGGCCGCCGCTTCCGCCGCGACCCGCTCGTCCGCCGCCGCGCGAATCGCGCGCCATGCGGACTCCGCCGCCTGCTGTTCCGCTTCCTTCTTGCTGCGGCCGGTGCCGGTGCCGTACGAGACACCACCGACGCGGGCGGCAGCAGTGAAGGTCTTCTCATGGTCCGGGCCGGTCTCGGAGACCAGGTATTCCGGCACGCCAAGGCCCTCTGCCGCGGTGAGTTCCTGGAGGCTGGTCTTCCAGTCCAGTCCGGCACCGAGGTTGGAGGATTTCTCGATCAGCGGGTCGAAGAGCCGGTGAACCAGCTCCGAGGCCGCGTCGAGACCCTGGTCGAGATAGACCGCGCCGATCACCGCTTCAAGGGTGTCGGCCAGAATGGAGGCCTTGTCCCGGCCGCCCGTGCCCTCTTCGCCCCGGCCGAGCCGGATGAAGGAGCCGAGTTCGAGGCCGCGCCCGACCTCCGCCAGCGCACGCGAATTGACCACCGCGGCCCGCAGTTTGGCCAGCTGGCCTTCCGGCAGATCGGGGTGGGTCCGGTACAGCGTGTCCGTGACCACCAGGCCGAGCACGGAGTCCCCGAGGAACTCCAGCCGCTCGTTGGTGGGCAGACCGCCGTTCTCGTACGCGTACGAGCGGTGGGTGAGCGCACGCACCAGAAGGGCGGTCTCGAGCTGATACCCGAGCCGCCCTTCCAGAAGGGTGTGGGACGAGGCCGCGTTGCTGTTGTCTGCCTGCTTCTTATCGCCGGCAAGCTCAGACATTGCGCCTCTCACCAGCCGCTCAGACCTCGAGGACCTGGCGCTTGTTGTAGGTGCCACAGCTGGGGCACGCGATGTGCTGCAGCTTCGGCTCCTGGCAACGCTCGCACGAAACCAGGGTGGGGACCGCAGCCTTCCACTGCGACCGGCGGTGGCGCGTGTTGCTGCGCGACATCTTCCGCTTCGGAACAGCCACGGCTACTTCTCCTGCTTCTCGTCGACGCCCGGTTCGGCGCCGCTCATGTTGTCCTTCTCGTCGGCCTGATCGGTCGCGACGAGTCCCTGCAGTGCCGCCCAACGGATGTCGACGGCATCGTGGTGGTGTTCCGGGTCGTCGTTCAGGCTGACCCCGCAGTCGGGGCACAGACCGAGACAGTCCTCCCGGCACACCGGCTGCAGCGGCAGTGCGAGCACCACCGCGTCCCGCAGCACGGATTCGAGGTCGAACAGGCCGTCCTCGAGGTAGAGCCTGTCCTCGTCGTCCTCGGCGTCGTCGGCCGGTTCCGCCTTTGCGCGGCCCCGGTCGTCGGCGTCAGGGTACGAGAACATCTCCTGGAAGTCCGTGTCGAGCTCGCGCTCCACGGACTCCAGACACCTTACGCACTCCCCCACGGCCGATGCACGGGCGGTGCCTGTGACAAGCACCCCTTCCATGACCGACTCGAGACGGAGGTCGAGCTGGACCGGAGCACCTTCCGGTACCCCGATGACCCCGTCCAGACCGAAGTCCGCCGGAGCCGCGATCTCACGGGACAGCCGCTGCAGGGCACCAGGACGCCGACCCAGCTCGTGCGTATCGAACACGAGGGGGTTGCGGTGGTCGAGGCGGGTGTTCAGGGCCGTTCCTGCTTTCGAAGATCATTGTTTTGCATGCATTCGGGCACGCAAGACGGCGGCGCATACGCGCGACCGAAGAGCCAGGATACCCGGCGCTTCGCTCTGAGCCCAATCCGGGTCGGGTCGGCGCTATCGCCCCTGCTCGTACTGGCGCAGCTGGTCCAGATTGATCATGCCCGTGTCGAAGAAGCTGGTCTCGTCCAGCGCCTGCTGGGTCTGCTGCTGGTAGGCCGCGTACGGGTCGGGCTGCTGGTGCTGCTGCTGCTGGTAGCCGTACGGGTCGTAGCCGGCATCCGCCTGCTGGTGCTGCTGGTGCTGGTGCTGCTGCGGATAGCCCGCGTACGGGTCCTGGTACGCGTACGCATCCGGCTGCTGCTGGTGCTGCTGGTGCTGGTCCTGCTGCTGGTAGGCGTACGTGTCGTACACCGGCTCCGGGTCCGGCGCCGCCAGGGCGGCCAGGAAGTCCGCGTCGGCCGCGGTCCGGGACTGCGGGACGCCGGCCGCATCCTGGGCCGCCATGTGCGCCCCCAGGTCATCCGTGGCCACCCGGCCGTGGAGCTTCTGCCGGCCGCGCCCGACCGCCTCCAGGGTCTTGGCGAGCACCGCCTCGAAGGCAGCGAGCTTGGCGGAGATGTACGCGTCCGCCGACGCATGGCCCTCGTCCGTGGCCTCGCCGGCCAGCAGCTTCTCCCGGCCGCGCTCCACCGAGCCGATGGTCTTGGTCAGCACGACCTCGAAGTTCGCGAGCTTGCTGTCCACATAGTCGTCCGCCTCGCCGCGGATCTCCTCGGCCTCCCGGCGGGCCTCCGCCAGGATCCGGTCCGCCTCGCTCTGCGAGCGGCGGGCCACCTCCGTGTCGGAGATCAGCGAACCGCGCTGGGCGTGCGCCGACTCGATGATCCGCTCGGCCTCCTGCCGGGCCTCCTCGACCATCTGCTCCCGGCCGCCGATCAGCTCCTGCGCTTGGGCGAGGGATCCGGGCAGGGCCTGGCGGACCTCGTCGAGCATCTCGAGCAGCTCCGCGCGGTTGATCACGCAGGAGGACGACATGGGCATGGACCGGGCGCTGCCGACCGCCGCGACGATGTCGTCGAGCTTCTTCTGCACGTCCATACGGGCTCGCACTCTCTCGGCCTCGGGTGGTTCCTGAGACGGACGGGACGACTGTACGGCCACCCCGCCGTCACGGGACACCGTCCGGCCCTGAGGCCGGACGGTCCGGCGGCCGGTCAGCGGTTGCCGAGACGTTCCATCAACGCCGCGTGCACATGCGGCGGCAGCAGGTGGGAGACGTCGCCGCCCCACGCGGCAACTTCCTTGACCAGCGAGGAGGAGAGGAAGCTGTAGGTGGGGTTGGTGGGGACGAAGAGGGTTTCGACCCCGGTGAGCCCGTTGTTCATCTGGGCCATCTGAAGTTCGTAGTCGAAGTCGCTGACCGCGCGCAGGCCCTTGACGATGGCCGGGATGTCGCGCTGCTTGCAGAAGTCGACGAGCAGGCCGTGGAAGGCCTCCACCTCGACGTTGCCGTAGTCGGCGGTCGCCTCGCGGATCAGCTCGATCCGCTCTTCGACCGTGAACAGCCCCTGCTTCGACTGGTTGATCATCACGGCGACGTGGACGACGTCGTACAGCTTCGAGGCGCGTCCGATGATGTCGAGGTGTCCGTTGGTGATGGGATCGAAGGACCCCGGACAGACGGCGCGGCGCAACTGAACTCCCTCGTTCATGAGTCTTCGCTGGTGAAAGCGGCGCGACCGTACCAGAGGGTGCCTTCGCCGTACCGCCGGGAGCGGAGCGGCTCGAACCCGTCCGGCCAGGGGAAGTCGCCGCTTCGAGTGCTGCGTTCCACGGTGACGAGCGCGTCGTCCGTGAGCCAGCCATTGGACCGGAGTGTGAGGAGGATCTCGCCAAGATCCTGGCTGGTGACGGAGTACGGCGGGTCCAGGAAGACGATGTCGTACGGATCACCGGTCGCGGGGCCGGCCACCACCTGCTCGGCCTTCCCGGCCCGGAACTCCGCCCCGGGCAGCCCGAGGCTGCGGATGTTGTCCCGGATCGCCTTGGCGGCCTTGGCCTCGGCTTCGACGAGGAGGGTGTGGGCGGCACCGCGGGAGAGTGCTTCCAGGCCGACCGCGCCGGAGCCCCCGTACAGATCGAGGACCCTGGCCCCGGGCACGCCGTGCAGGGACTCCCAGGTGGAGAAGAGGCCCTCGCGCGCCCGGTCCGAGGTGGGCCGGGTGCCGGTGCCGGGGGGCACGGCCAGCCGTCGCCCGCCGGCGCTGCCGGCGATCACGCGGGTCATCTGGGTTCCTTCACGTCTGCGGGGTGGCAGCCGCCCTGGCTGAGCGGCCACCCCCATTGTCAGCCCTTCTCCAGATACTGCTCCCGCTCGGTGTCGAGGAGGGCTTCGAGGGCGGTCCGCAGACCGGGCAGCCGCTCCAGTTCCGGATCGGCGGCGACCACCCTGGTGGCCTCCTCCCTCGCCTGGGCGATGACCTCTTCGTCCTCGATGACGGCGAGCATGCGCAGCGAGGAGCGGACGCCGGACTGGGCCTGGCCGAGCACATCGCCTTCGCGGCGCTGTTCCAGGTCGATGCGGGAGAGTTCGAAGCCGTCGAGGGTGGCGGCCACGGCGGCGAGCCGGGCCCGGGCGGGGCTTGCCTCGGGCATTTCGCTGACCAGCAGGCACAGGCCGGGGGCGGAGCCGCGGCCGACCCGGCCGCGCAGCTGGTGCAGCTGGGAGACACCGAACCGGTCCGCGTCCATGATCACCATCACGGTGGAGTTGGGCACGTTCACCCCGACCTCGATGACGGTGGTGGCGACGAGCACCTTCACCTCGCCCGCGGTGAAGCGGCGCATGACCTCGTCCTTGTCGGCGGGGTCCATCCGGCCGTGCAGGATCTCCACGGCCAGTCCGGCCAGCGGGCCGGAGCGCAGTTGTTCGGCGATCTCCAGCACGGCCAGCGGGGGCCGCTTCTCGGTGTCGTCCTCGGCCGTCTTCTTCTTCGGCTCCTCCTCGCCGTCCCCGATCCGCGGGCAGACCACATACGCCTGGTGGCCGTTCTCCACCTCCTCCCGGACCCGTTCCCAGGTGCGGGTCAGGAAGTGCGGTTTGTCCTTCGCGGGCACGACGTGGGTGGCGATCGGGGAGCGCCCGGCGGGCAGCTGGTCCAGGACGGAGGTCTCGAGGTCGCCGAAGACGGTCATGGCCACGGTGCGCGGGATGGGGGTGGCGGTCATGACCAGCAGGTGCGGGGGCTGCTTCCCCTTGGAGCGCAGGGCGTCGCGCTGTTCCACGCCGAACCGGTGCTGTTCGTCGACCACGACCAGGCCCAGGTCGTGGAACTGCACCTTGTCCTCGATCAGTGCATGGGTGCCGATGACGATGCCGGCCTCGCCGGTGACCAGGTCGAGCAGTGCCTGGCGCCGGGCGGGCATACCCATGGACCCGGTGAGCAGCACCACCTTGGTGCCCTGCTCGGCCCCGCCGAGCATGCCGCCCTCGGCGAGTTCGCCCAACATCTCGGTGACCGACCGGTGGTGCTGCTGGGCGAGCACCTCGGTGGGGGCGAGCATGGCGGCCTGCCCGCCGGAGTCGACGACGGCGAGCATGGCGCGCAGCGCGACCATGGTCTTGCCGCTGCCGACCTCGCCCTGGAGGAGGCGGTGCATGGGGTGTTCGGTGGCGAGGTCCTCGAAGATCTCGCGGGAGACCTGCTGCTGGCCCTCCGTCAGGGTGAAGGGGAGTTTCGCGTCGAAGGAGTCGAGCAGGCCGCCGGGGGCGGGGCGGCGGGCGACGGCCGGGAGCTGGGTGTCGGCGTGCCGACGGCGGGCCAGGGCGACCTGGAGGACGAAGGCCTCGTCCCACTTGAGGCGGTCGCGGGCCTGGGCGATGTCGGCCTTGTCGCGGGGGCGGTGGATCTTCTGGAGGGCCTCGGGGAGGGTGACCATGCCGCGGCCTTCGCGGAGGGCGGGCGGCAGCGGGTCGACGGCCTCGCCGGCGCTGGGCAGGACGGCGTCCACGGCCTTGGAGATCTTCCAGGTCTCCAGCTTGGCGCAGGCCGGGTAGATGGGGATGAGCCGGTTCGCGAAGGCGTCGACCGCCTCGCGGTCGGAGCCTTCGCCGCCGAGCAGCTCGTACGCGGGGTGCGAGAGCTGGAGCTTGCGGTTGAACATCCCCACCTTGCCGGCGAACATCGCGCGGGTGCCGGGCAGCAGGTCCTTGTGCGGTTTGTGCACTCCGGAGCCGAAGAAGACCAGCTGGAGCCGGCCGGCGCCGTCGGTGATGGTGACCTCGAGGCGTCTGCCGCGGCCTCCGTTGAAGGTCAGGATCCGGGCGTCGGCGACCTGGGCGACCACGCTGACGTGTTCGTCGAGCTGGTCCGCGAGTTCGGCGAGGGAGGTCAGCTCGCCGCGTTCCGCGTACCGCCTGGGGTAGTGGTGGAGCAGGTCGCCGACCGTGTGCAGGCCGAGCTGCTCGGCCAGCACCTTGGCGGTGGCGGGGCCGAGTGTCTTCGTCAGTGGTTCTTCGAGCGCGGGCACGTGTTCCATTGCACACCATGCCGCCGACAGCCCGGTGTCGGCAGTGCCCGGAGCGGGCTACTCGATGCCGATCAGCAGCGGTGCGCAGTGCCGGCCGCCGCGGTAGGTGACGGTGTCCACGGCGAGGTGGCCGTTGCGGACGTAGGCCTCCAGGCGTTCGGCGAGGGTGTCGGGCAGCTCCGGGCCGAGGACCAGGGTGACCAGTTCGCCGCCGGAGCCGAGCATCCGTTCCAGGACCGCCTCGGCGGTCTCCGGCAGGTCCGCGCCGATCACGGCGACGTCCCCGTCGATCAGGCCGAGGACGTCCCCGGCCTGGCAGATGCCGGCGGAGGTGAAGGACTGGCGTTCGGCGACGGCGAGTTCGCCGTAGCGGGTGGCTCCGGCCGCCGCGGTCATGGCGACCACGTCCTCGTCGAAGCTGCCGTCGGGCTCGTGCACGGCGAGTGCGGCGAGGCCCTGGACCGCCGACCGGGTCGGGATGACGGCCACCCGTACCCCGTCGGCCCGGGCCTGTTCGGCGGCGGCCGTGGCGGCGGCCCGCAGTTCGGCGTCGTTGGGCAGCAGGACGACCTCGCGGGCGTGCGCCCGCCTGATCGCGTCGGCCAGCTCGGCGGCGGCCGGGGGCTGCCCGGGGCGGGCGAGCACGGTGGTCGCGCCCGCCTCCCCGCAGAGGCCGGCGAGTCCTTCGCCGGCGACGACGGCGACCACCGCGCGCTGGGCCCGTTCGCCCTGAGCCCGGCGCCGCTGGTCGCCGAAGTGGGTGATGCGGATCCGGTACGGCCGGCCGGCGTCCACCCCGGCCTCCACGGCCGCGCCGGGGTCGTCGACATGGACGTGTACGTTCCACAGGCCGTCTCCGCCGACCACCACCAGGGAGTCCCCGAGCCCGTCGAGCCGCTCGCGCAGCCCGTCGACGGCCCCTTCCGCGGCCTCCAGCAGGTAGATCACCTCGTACGCCGGTCCGCCGTGCTCCGCCGCGCAGGGATCGTCGGGCTGCGGCATCGGCACGGCCCGGCCGGGTACCCGTTCGGGGGCGAGTTCCTGGCCGGACAGGGCCTGCCAGAGCGCGCCCAGCACGGCGACCAGACCGAACCCGCCGGCGTCGACCACCCCGGCCCGGCCGAGGACGGCCAGCTGGCCGGGGGTCTTCTCCAGGGCCGCGCGGGCTCCGTCGTAGGCGGCCCGGGCGACGGCGGCCACCGGGGTGCCGGCCGCGGCCTCGGCGGCCCGGGCCGCGGCGTCGGCGACGGTGAGCATGGTGCCCTCGACGGGGTGCGCGACCGCCTGGTAGGCGGAGGCGGCGGCCCGGGTCAGCGCGTGCGCGAGCTGCTCGCCCGGCCCGATGCCGGTGCCGGTGTCAGTGCCGGTGGTGGTGCTGGAGGGATCGCCGTCGAGGACGTCCGCCATGCCGCGGAGCAGCTGCGCGAGGATGGTCCCGGAGTTCCCGCGGGCGCCCATCAGGGCCCCGTGCGCGTAGGCCCGTACCGCCGTGCCGAGGGAGACCGGGGGTGTTCCCTCGGTCACAGCGGCGCAGGTCTCCTCCACCTCGCGAGCGGCCGATTCGACGGTCAGGTAGAGGTTCGTGCCCGTGTCGGCGTCCGCGACCGGGTAGACGTTGATCGCGTCGATGTCCTCGCGGGCCCGGCCCAGTGAGGCCAAGGCCAGCGAGCTCCAGGTGCGCACCGCTTCGGCGTCGAGCTCGTCGAGCGGCTGCGGCTCGTGAGGCACCGGGCGTTCCTCCTCCTGCGGGCTGGGGTTCACCGCAGAGTAACGAAGGACGGACGCGGGAGGACCAGTCTGCGGGGTCATGGTAGTTTTCTCGGACGGCAGCAGTCGTTGTATGCTGCTCCGGTTGCCCGACGAGAGTCGGGCCATCCCCCCGGCAAACCACTTCAGACCTCTGATTCCGGTTCGCCGGAATTCACTGTAAGTGCATCTGAAGTCTTTGGAGTGACCTGTGGCTGCCAACTGCGACGTTTGCGGCAAGGGGCCGGGCTTCGGCAACAACATCTCGCACTCGCACCGCCGTACGTCCCGTCGCTGGAACCCGAACATCCAGCGCGTCCGTGCCGTGGTCAGTGGGACGCCGAAGCGCCTCAACGCCTGCACCTCGTGCATCAAGGCCGGCAAGGTCTCGCGCTGACGCTCCCGTCGTAGCGCAGCCCTTCCGGTTGCCAAGAAGGCCGGTCCACCTCGGTGGACCGGCCTTTTGCCTTGTCTGCAGCGGGTACGGCTAGTACCGGCGGCGCGACTGCCAGGAGTGGTCCACCGGGCCGATGCCGCCGCCGAGCGGGAACCCGGCCTTGATCGCCCCGGTGACGTACTCCTTGGCCTCCATGACGGCCTGCGGCACGTCCTGGCCCTGGGCCAGCCCGGAGGCGATGGCGCTGGCGAGGGTGCAGCCGGTGCCGTGGGTGTGCCGGCCGTCGTGCCGGGGGGCCCGCAGCCACAGCTCCTGGACCCCGTCGGTGAGCAGGTCCACCGCCTCGGTCCCGGCGGCCAGGTGGCCGCCCTTGATCAGCACCCACTCGGGCCCGTAGCCGAGGATCGCCTCCGCGGCCCGCCGCATGCCGTCCTCGGTCTCCACCACCAGCCCGGTGAGCTGGGTGACCTCGTCCAGGTTGGGCGTGGCGACGGTGGCCTCGGGCAGCAGCAGTTTGCGTACGGCGTCCACGGCGGAGGCGGCGAGCAGCTCGTCCCCGTGCTTGGAGACCCCCACCGGGTCGACCACGGCCGGGGCGTCCGTACCGGCCAGCAGCCCGGCCACGGTCTCCACCACGGCCGCCGAGCCCAGCATCCCGGTCTTCACCGCGTGGACGCCTATGTCGTCCACCACGGCCCGGTACTGGGCCGTGACGGCCTCGGCGGGCAGCTCCCAGACCCCGTGGACCCCCAGCGAGTTCTGGGCGGTCACAGCGGTCAGCACGCTCATTCCGTGCACGCCGAGGGCCTGCATGGTCTTGAGGTCGGCCTGGACGCCCGCCCCGCCGCCGGAATCCGATCCGGCGACGGTCAGGCACAGCGGCCTACTTGTCATCGCGCTTGCTCCTCTGCAGGTTCGCCACCGAAGTGGTCCCAGCCTCCGGTGCTGGTCCAGGGCGCGCCGTCCACAGTGACCTGCGGCTGCGCGGAGGGGTTGAGCACTTCGCCGATGACCTTCCAGCGGGCCGGCAGCTTCACGTCCGGCGGGAAGGTGGCCACGATCGCGTGGTCCTCTCCTCCGGTGAGCACCCACTGGAGCGGGTCCACGCCGACGGCCTGGCCGATGTCGAACATCTGGGTGGGGATGTCGATGGCGGCCGAGCGCAGGTCGATGCGGACCTTGCTGGCTTCGGCGATGTGCCCGAGGTCGGCGACCAGTCCGTCGCTGACGTCGGTCATGGCGGTGGCGCCGAGTCCGGCCGCTGCGGGGCCGGCGTGGTAGGGCGGTTCGGGGCGCCGGTGCGCCTCGACGAAGGCGCGCGGGGACCGGAAGCCGCGGGAGAGCACCGCGAACCCGGCCGCGGACCAACCGAGCCAGCCGGTGACGGCGACGACGTCGCCGGGCTGGGCGCCGGAGCGGGTCACCGGTTCGTGGTTGCGCAGATCGCCGAGGGCGGTGATGGCGACCGTGATGGTGTCGCCGCGGACGATGTCCCCGCCGACCACGGCGGCCCCGGCGACCTGACATTCGTCGCGGATGCCGTCCATGAGTTCGGTGGGCCAGGTGACCGGCAGTTCGGCGGGCACCACGAGGCCGAGCAGCAGCGCGGTGGGAACGGCGCCCATGGCGGCGATGTCGGCGAGGTTCTGGGCGGCGGCCTTGCGGCCGACGTCGTATGCGGTGGACCAGTCGCGGCGGAAGTGCCTGCCCTCCAGCAGGATGTCCGTGCTGGCCACGACCCGGCGGTCGGGCGCGGACACCACGGCGGCGTCGTCGCCGGGCCCGAGCCGTACCGCCGGGGTGGTGGTGAGCCGGGAGGTGAGCTCCCTGATGAGCCCGAACTCTCCCAGCTCGCCCACTGTGCCCTTCATCGCTGTGCTCCTTCTGGCCCCGTACGCCTGCGGTCGCGAGCCGTCACAGCTCTGGGTACCGTCAACAGATACGTCAACTTCTGCACTTCGTACGCCCCGCTGCGCGCGGCGCCGGGTCCCCGGGTCTCCCCGTGGCGCTCCGCAACGCGGTACCGTGGCGTCTCTTCTCCCCCGGGCCCACCCCTATGGTCAGGGCCCACCCGAAGGGTAGGGGAAATGATCCTCGTGGCCGCCCTGGAGGTTCCGTGGTACAGGCGTACATCCTCATCCAGACCGAGGTGGGCAAGGCGTCTTCCGTCGCCGAAGCCATCGGCCAGATCTCGGGGGTGATCCAGGCCGAGGACGTGACCGGGCCGTACGACGTGATCGTGCGCGCCCAGGCCGACACCGTGGACGAGCTCGGCCGCATGGTGGTGGCCAAGGTCCAGCAGGTGGAGGGGATCACCCGCACCCTGACCTGCCCGGTGGTCCATCTGTAGCCCCCGTCTAGTCTGGGCCGGTGATGTCCCACCACCGACCGGTCCGTTTGCCGGCCCTGTCCGCCCTGGTCGCCGTAGCGGCCCTCGCGGGCTGTACGCCGGGCGGCTCCGTCGTCCTCCTGGAGCCGCCGCCCACGCCGCCCGCCGAGGTCGGGAAGCTCTGTGCGGCACTGCACAAGGAGCTCCCCGACACGGTGGCCGGCCTGGAGCGGACCGAGACGGATCCGCAGTCCGAGCTGACCGCCGCGTGGGGTGGCTCGGCGATCGTACTGCGGTGCGGTATCCCCAAGCCCCAGAAGATGGCGGATCCGCAGCAGGACGGCATCCAGGTGAACGAGGTGGCCTGGCTGATGGAACCCCTCGCCGAGGAGGCGGGCGGCGGATTCCGCTTCACCACCGGCCTGCGGCGCGCCTACACCGAGGTCGTGGTGGACAAGGCACACGCCAAGGAAGCGGGAATGCTGGTCGGCCTCTCCGATGCCATCGCCAAAACAGTCCCCCAGGGCATCGCGGACTACTGACCCCGCCCCGAGATGTAGGGGTACCCCCGGCATTCGCCGGGGGTACGGGCCCTGTGAGCTCGGCGGAACTACCTCAGCCCGGTGCTGCGGCGGAGGGCTGCCTGGATCAGGCGGTCGACCAGTTCCGGGTATTCGATGCCGGACTCCTGCCACATCCGCGGGTACATGGAGATCGGCGTGAACCCGGGCATGGTGTTGATCTCGTTGATGACGAAGGTGCCGTCCTCGGTGAGGAAGAAGTCGGCACGCACCAGGCCCTCGCAGGAGGCCGCCTCGAACGCCTCGATGGCGAGCCGCTGGACCTCGGCGGTCTGCTCGGGGGTCAGCGGGGCGGGCACGATCCCGGAGGCGGAGTCGATGTACTTCGCCTCGAAATCGTAGAAGTCGTGGCTGGAGACCGGCGGGATCTCGGCCGGGGCGCTGGCGCGCGGCCCGTCCTCGAACTCCAGCACGCCGACCTCGATCTCACGGCCGCGCAGCAGCGCCTCCACGATGATCTTCGGGTCGTGGCGCTGGGCCTCCTTGACCGCGGCGGCCAGGCCGGAGATGTCGTCGACCTTGGTGATGCCGATGGAGGACCCGGCCCGGGCGGGCTTGATGAACAGCGGCCAGCCGTGCTCGCCGGCGAACTCCACGATGCGGTCGTGGGCCGCGGCGCCCCCGTCGGCGGCCCACTCGCGGGGGCGGATGGTCAGGTACGGCCCGACGGGCAGCCCGAACGCCGTGAAGACCAGCTTCATGTACTCCTTGTCCTGGCCGACGGCCGAGGACAGGACGCCGGAGCCGACGTACGGGATGCCGGAGAGCTCCAGGAGGCCCTGCAGGGTGCCGTCCTCGCCGTACGGGCCGTGCAGGACGGGGAAGACGACGTCGACCTCGCCGAGTGCCTTCGGTACGGCCCCCGGTTCGGTGTAGAGCACCTCGCGGCTGGCCGGATCGACGGGCAGGACGACCGCGCCGTCCTCGGACTCGGCGAGCTCCGCCACGCTGGGGAGCTTCCGGTCGGCGATCGCCATCCGGCTCGGCACGTCGGCGGTCAGCGCCCAGCGGCCCTCGGGGGTGATGCCGATCGGCAGGACCTCGTACTTGGACCGGTCGATGGACTTCAGCACGGCGCCCGCCGTGACGACCGAGATGGCGTGTTCCGAGCTGCGACCGCCGAAGACGACGGCCACCCGGGGCCTGCGGCCCTGCTGCTCAGTGTTCTGGGGGAGGTTCTCGCTGCTCATATCGCCACGAGAGTACCCGCTCATGCGTCCGGAGAGGTGTCAGGACCGTTCCGGTTTGGCGCTGCGTCCCATCAGATCCTTCAGTGCGACCAGCGGCGGCTTGCCGTGGTGGACGATGTCCACGACCGTGTCGGTGATCGGCATGTCGACCCCGTGGCGGCGGGCCAGATCGGCCACCGACTGGCAGGACTTGACGCCCTCGGCGGTCTGCTTGGTGACCGCGATGGTCTCCTCCAGGGTCATCCCGCGGCCCAGGTTGGTGCCGAAGGTGTGGTTCCGGGAGAGCGGCGAGGAGCACGTGGCGACCAGGTCGCCGAGGCCGGCGAGTCCGGAGAAGGTGAGCGGTTCGGCACCCATCGCCAGGCCCAGCCGGGTCGTTTCGGCCAGGCCGCGGGTGATGAGGGAGCCCTTGGTGTTGTCGCCGAGTCCCATGCCGTCGGCGATGCCCACGGCGAGGCCGATGACGTTCTTGACGGCGCCGCCGAGCTCGCAGCCGACCACGTCGGTGTTGGTGTACGGGCGGAAGTACGGGGTGTGGCAGGCGGCCTGGAGGCGCTGCGCCACGCTCTCGTCCACGCAGGCGACGACCGAGGCGGCGGGCTGCCGGGCGGCGATCTCGCGGGCCAGGTTGGGGCCGGTGACCACGGCGACCCGCTCGGCCGGCACCTTGGCGACCTCCTCGATGACCTCGCTCATCCGCTTGGCGGTGCCGAGTTCGATGCCCTTCATCAGGGAGACGAGGACGGTGTCGGGGGCCAGCAGCGGAGCCCATTCGGCGAGGTTGCCGCGCAGGGTCTGGGAGGGGATCGACAGCACGGTGAAGTCGGCGCCGCGCGCGGCCTCGGCCGGGTCGGTGGTGGCGCGCAGGTTCGGCGGGAGTTCGATGCCGGGCAGGTAGTCCGGGTTGGTGCGGCCGGTGTTGATGGCCTCGGCCAGTTCCGGGCGCCGGGCCCAGAGGGTCACCTCGCAGCCGGCGTCGGCGAGCACCATGCCGAAGGCGGTGCCCCAGGAGCCCGCTGCGAAAACTGCCGCCCTGACGGGCTTGCCGGGTGTCACTTCGTACCCTCTCCTGCGGCCTTGCGCCGCTGTTCCGCCCGCGCCTTGCGGTGGTCGTACGGCTGCGCGGGGGCCTTCTCGCCGCGCAGTTCCTCCAGCAGGGCCGTGATGGCGGCCATGATGACCTCGGTGGCCTCCTTGAGGACATCCGGGGTGGGCTCGCGGTCGTAGAACTCGGAGAGGTCCACGGGCGGTCCGGCGAGGACCCGGAGGGTCTTGCGCGGGAACAGCCGGAACTTCTTCTCCTTGGCGTACGGGGGCATCGCGAGGTTGGCGCCCCACTGGGCCACCGGGATGACGGGGGCCCTGGTGAGCAGGGCGACCCGGGCGGCGCCGGTCTTGCCCTGCATGGGCCACTGGTCGGGGTCCCGGGTGAGGGTGCCCTCGGGGTAGAAGGCCACGCATTCACCGTGCTCGATGGCGTCCACGGCGGCCCGGAAGGCGTCCAGGGCGTTGGTGGTCTCGCGGTACACGGGGATCTGGCCGGTGCCGTGCAGGATGGAGCCGACGATGGGAGCCTTGAAGAGGGCGGCCTTGGCCAGCAGTCGGGGAACCCGGCCGGTGTTGTACTGGAAGTGCGCGTAGGACAGCGGATCCAGATACGAGTTGTGATTGACGGCGGTGATGAATCCGCCGTCGGCCGGAATGTGCTCCATTCCCCGCCAGTCCCGCTTGAACAGCACTACCAGCGGCGGTTTTGCGATGACCGCCGCCAGGCGGTACCAGAAGCCGATTCTGCGGCGGGACACTCGGACACCTTCCTCTAGGACCGGTGCGGTGGTGGGGCACCCGGTCGGCCGGACAAGTGTCGCCCCAGGTCCGGTCTCTGTCGAGAACACCGTACGCCCCGCTCGCGGCGACAGGTCCCCGGGCTGCCGGGGCGGAGGCGACAATGGCGGGGGAATGGCGGGCGGGGAATGGCGAGTGAGGGGCGGGTGGCGGGGGTGGCGGCCGGCAACGGCGTCTGGAGTCTGGTGGTGCCGCTGAAGGCGCTCGCCGTGGCCAAGAGCCGACTTGCGGCGGCGGCCGGACCGGACCGGGCCGGGCTGGCCCTGGCCTTCGCCCAGGACACCGTGGCGGCGGCGCTGGCCTGCGTCTCCGTACGGGATGTGGTGGTCGTCACGGACGATCCGCGGGCCGGTGCGGAACTGGCGCGGCTGGGTGCGCGGATCGTGCCGGACCTTCCGGGGGCGGGGCTCAACGCGGCGCTGGCCCATGGGGCGCGGGCGGTCCGGGCGGCCCGGCCCGGGGCTGCGGTGGCCGCGATGAACGCCGATCTGCCGGCCTTGCGGCCACTGGAATTGCTACGCGTGCTCGAAAGGGCGGCAGCATTTCCCCGGGCATTTCTGGCGGATGCGGCAGGAATCGGAACGACCTTGCTTTCGGCTGCTCCGGACGTGGAATTGGCCCCCTCGTTCGGTGGGCCCTCACGGGCCCGGCATTCCGCTTCGGGGGCGGTGGAAATCGCACTCACGGACGTCGACAGCGTGCGCCGGGATGTGGACACGGAGGCGGATCTGCGGGCTGCCGCCATCCTCGGGCTGGGCCGTCACACGTCCCGATACAGTGCGGGTATGCAGGCAACCGCGTACACCTACGACGAACAGACCCACAGCGGCAGTGTGCTGCTCGACGACGGCACTCCGGTGCCTTTCGAGGCGCCGGCCTTCGAGGCGGGCGGGCTGCGTCTGCTGCGTCCGGGGCAGCGGGTGCGGATCGAGACGGACGGGGAGGGCAGCGCCCTGCGCATCACCCTGATCACCCTGCAGACGCTCTGATCGCCCGGACCTGATCGCGCGGACCTGATCGCGCTGGACACACCGCGGGCGGGTCTCCCCTGCGGAGGGAGACCCGCCCGGCGTGTGTGACTGCTGCCCTACTTCTTGCGGGCGGTGGCCTTCTTTGCGGTGGTGGTCTTGCGCGCCGTCGTCTTCTTGGCGGGCGCCTTCTTCGCAACGGCCTTCTTGGCCGGCGCGGTCTTCTTGGCGGTGGTCTTCTTCGCCGCCGTCTTGGCCGGAGCCGCCTTCTTGGCAGCCGCGGTGGTCTTCTTGACCGCGGCCTTCTTGACCGCGGTGGTGGTCTTCTTGGCCGGTGCGGCCTTCTTGGCGACAACCTTCTTGGCCGGTGCGGCCTTCTTCGCCGCGGCCTTCTTGGCGGTGGTGGCCTTCTTGGCCGCCGCCTTCTTGACCGTGGCGGAAGCACCGCCGGTCAGGCTGCCCTTGGGCGCCTTCTTGACTGCCACCTCGTCGCCCTTGGGGAGCTTCTTGGTGCCGCTGACCAGGTCCTTGAAGCCCTGACCTGCACGGAAGCGCGGAACCGAGGTCTTCTTGACCCGGACGCGCTCACCCGTCTGCGGGTTGCGGGCGTAGCGGGCCGGACGGTCGACCTTCTCGAACGAGCCGAAGCCCGTGACCGAGACCCGGTCGCCCGCGACGACCGCGCGGACCATCGCGTCGAGTACCGCGTCGACAGCGTCCGCGGCCTGCTGGCGTCCGCCGAGCTTGTCGGCAATCGCTTCTACGAGCTGCGCCTTGTTCACGTCTTCCCCTTCGGAGACATCGCCAGAACGAATGTGTTCAAGCTATTTCGCACGTTAGGCGGATATATACCGCAAATCAAACACGAAACGGGCTAATCACCCTCCTGCCGCAACGAGGTAGGTCGTTGCAGAGTTCCTTCGCATCAGTCGCCTTCAGGGAATCGACCCTCATCGAGGTCCTTCATCAACCTGTCCAGGCGCCTTGCCGCATCGGCGAGATCGTGCTTCGCCGCAGCCGTGACGACCAACAGCTTCCGGGTCAGCGTCATCCTTACGCCCTCCGGGACTTGCAGTGCGCGCACCTTTGCGTGTGCTTCTTTCAGCCGGTCCGCGACGAGCTCGTAGAGCTCGAGTTGACTGTCGCGTTCCATGCACAGATTGTGCCATCTGGGGCGAGTTGTCGCCTCACGGGGCCTCAACATACGGCTGTGCCCCCCGCCGGGAGGCGGGGGGCACAGTGTCGGGGGAGCGATCACCCGGGAGCGAATAAGCCCTGATCAGGCCGGAATCAGCCCTGAAGCGTGCGGGGCTTGTGGGAGGGCCGGGTGCTTTCGTACGTGGCGATGTCCGCTTCGTTCTGAAGGGTGAGCGAGATGTCGTCCAGGCCCTCCAGCAGACGCCAGCGGGCGTTGTCGTCGAGCTCGAACTCGGCCTCGATGCCTGCCGCGCGGACCTGCCGGGCGACCAGGTCGACGGTGATCTCGGCGGTCGGGTCGGCCTCGGTCAGCTCCCACAGCCGGTCCACCGTCTCCTGCGGCAGCACCACGGTCAGCAGACCGTTCTTCAGCGAGTTGCCGCGGAAGATGTCGGCGAAGCGGGCGGAGATGACCGTCTTGAAGCCGAAGTTCTGCAGGGCCCAGACGGCGTGCTCGCGGGAGGAGCCGGTGCCGAAGTCGGGGCCGGCGACCAGCACGGTGGCGCCCTGGCGCTCCGGGCGGTTCGTGATGAACTCGGGGTCCTTGCGCCAGGCCTCGAAGAGCCCGTCCTCGAATCCGTCGCGGGTGATCTTCTTCAGCCAGTGGGCCGGGATGATCTGGTCGGTGTCGACGTTGCTGCGGCGCAGCGGGACGGCCCGGCCGGTGTGGGTGGTGAAGGCTTCCATGGTTCAGACTCCGGCGGTCGCGGGGGCGGGGGCGTCGGTCAGATCGGCGGGCGAGGCCAGGTGGCCCAGCACCGCGGTGGCCGCGGCCACCTGCGGGGAGACCAGGTGGGTGCGTCCGCCCTTGCCCTGCCGGCCCTCGAAGTTGCGGTTGGAGGTGGACGCGGAGCGCTCACCGGGGGCCAGTTGGTCGGGGTTCATGCCCAGGCACATCGAACAGCCCGCGTGCCGCCATTCGGCGCCGGCCTCCGTGAAGACCTTGTCCAGGCCCTCCTCGACGGCCTGCAGGGCGACCCGGACCGAGCCGGGGACGACCAGCATCCGTACGCCGTCGGCGACTTTGCGGCCCTCGACGATGCCGGCCACGGCCCGCAGGTCCTCGATCCGGCCGTTGGTGCAGGAACCTACGAAGACGGTGTCGACCTTGATGTCGCGCAGCGGCTGCCCGGCGGTCAACCCCATGTATTCCAGGGCCTTTTCGGCGGCCAGGCGCTCCGAAGCGTCCTCGTACGAAGCCGGGTCGGGGACGTTGGCGGACAGCGGCGCGCCCTGGCCCGGGTTGGTGCCCCAGGTGACGAACGGGGACAGCTCGGCACCGTCGATGACGACCTCGGCGTCGAAGACCGCGTCCTCGTCGGTGCGCAGGGTCTTCCAGTAGGCGAGGGCCGCGTCCCAGTCCGCGCCCCGGGGGGCGTGGTCGCGCCCTTCCAGGTAGTCGAAGGTGGTCTGGTCGGGGGCGATCATGCCCGCGCGGGCGCCGGCCTCGATCGACATGTTGCAGATGGTCATCCGGGCTTCCATCGAGAGCTTCTCGATGGCCGCGCCGCGGTATTCCAGGACATAGCCCTGGCCGCCGCCGGTGCCGATCTTGGCGATGATCGCCAGGATCAGGTCCTTGGCGGTGACGCCCTCGGCGAGCTCGCCGGTGACCGTGATCGCCATGGTCTTGGGGCGGGCCAGCGGGAGCGTCTGGGTGGCCAGTACGTGCTCGACCTGGCTGGTGCCGATGCCGAAGGCCAGCGCACCGAAGGCGCCGTGGGTGGAGGTGTGGGAGTCACCGCAGACCACGGTGGTGCCGGGCTGGGTCAGACCCAGCTGCGGTCCCACCACGTGGACCACACCCTGCTCGACGTCGCCCAGCGAATGCAGCCGGACACCGAATTCCGCGCAGTTGCGGCGCAGCGTCTCCAGCTGGGCCCGGGAGACCGGGTCCGCGATCGGCTTGTCGATGTCGATGGTGGGGGTGTTGTGGTCCTCGGTCGCGATGGTGAGGTCGAGGCGGCGGACCTTGCGGCCGTTCTGCCGGAGACCGTCGAAGGCCTGCGGGCTGGTCACCTCGTGCAGCAGATGCAGATCGATGAAGAGCAGGTCGGGCTCGCCCTCTGCGCGCCGGACGACGTGGTCGTCCCAGACCTTCTCCGCGAGTGTCCTACCCATCGCTTTCCCTCCGGCCGGCTGGTTGTGCCGGCACTCCTAGAGATCCCGGGCCCAGTGGTTCGTGTGCCCGCACATACAGACTGGCGGGTTCTTGGAAAATTTGAACTTGCGTTTCACAGTGTGAGACGTGAATATCGTTGCATGGACAACTCTAGCGGCGTCGGCGTTCTCGACAAGGCAGCTCTGGTATTGAGCGCACTGGAGTCCGGTCCGGCCACCCTCGCCGGGCTGGTCGCGGCGACAGGGCTCGCACGACCCACGGCACATCGCCTTGCCGTGGCACTGGAACACCACCGGATGGTGGCGAGGGACATGCAGGGCCGGTTCATCCTCGGCCCGCGGCTGGCGGAGCTCGCCGCCGCGGCCGGCGAAGACCGTCTGCTGGCCACGGCGGGACCGGTACTCACCCACCTCCGTGATGTGACGGGGGAGAGCGCGCAGCTCTACCGCCGTCAGGGAGACATGCGCATCTGTGTGGCGGCGGCCGAGCGGCTGTCGGGCCTGCGGGACACCGTCCCGGTGGGCTCCACGCTCCCGATGAAGGCCGGCTCGGCCGCGCAGATCCTGATGGCCTGGGAGGAGCCCGAGCGGCTCCACCGGGGCCTGCAGGGCGCGCGCTTCACGGCGACGGCCCTGTCGGGCGTACGGCGCCGTGGCTGGGCCCAGTCGATCGGCGAGCGGGAGCCCGGCGTGGCCTCCGTCTCGGCACCGGTCCGCGGCCCCTCGAACCGCGTGGTGGCCGCCGTGTCGGTCTCCGGGCCGATCGAGCGGCTGACCCGCCACCCGGGCCGGATGCACGCCCAGGCGGTCATCGACGCGGCTGCCCGGCTGTCCGAGGCGCTGCGGCGCTCCGGCTGACCCCTCGCCGTTCCACGTTTCACGTTCCACCCACTCCCCCGGGTCCGGGGGCGCGTACGACGCCGCACACGTCCGAACTCGCGCCTCCGGGCCCGTACTTCTTTGCCCGCGCACCGGCCGAAGAACGCGAAGAAGCCCTCCGCGACCATGTCGCGGAGGGCTTCTTCTGTGCGTACCCCCGACCGGATTCGAACCGGCGCTACCGCCTTGAGAGGGCGGCGTGCTAGGCCGCTACACAACGGGGGCTAGCTTGTTTACTGCGCTGGGCTACCAGGACTCGAACCTAGAACAAAGGAACCAGAAACCTTCGTGTTGCCAATTACACCATAGCCCAATGAGGTCTAGACCAGACCACAGTACCCCCGACCGGATTCGAACCGGCGCTACCGCCTTGAGAGGGCGGCGTGCTAGGCCGCTACACAACGGGGGCCCTAGCGATCCTGCATCAAGACGTCCGGGAGCTACCCAAGGAGATCTTGCGGGAAGGATCTGTACCCCCGACCGGATTCGAACCGGCGCTACCGCCTTGAGAGGGCGGCGTGCTAGGCCGCTACACAACGGGGGCAAAGCACTGCGTCAATCACTTGCACTGCGCTGGGGTACCAGGACTCGAACCTAGAATAAGGGAACCAGAAACCCTCGTGTTGCCAATTACACTATACCCCACTGAAAGTCAAGACCTTTTCGGGACTTTCTTTCGAGTGGCGCCTCCGTCCGGCCTTTCGGCCCGCTCCGGCGGCGCAGAAAGAACATTACCGGATGCCTGACCGTGCTCCAAAACGGGTATCCCCGGCCAGCACCCCGGGGAGCTGGGCAAGCCCGGTGATCCGGTGCACTCCCTCCGGCCCCGCACCGCGCCCGCCGTCCCGGTCCAGCCATACGGCCAGCAGCCCGGCGTCCCGTGCCCCGCGGGCGTCGATCTCCGGCTGGTCCCCCACGTACGCCACCTCGCCGGCTTCGAGCCCCAGTGCGTCGCACGCCGCCCGGAAGGCCGCGGCCTCCGGCTTGCTGACGCCCAGCTCCGCGGCGCACACCAGCACCTCGAAGCGGTCGCGCAGGCCGAGCCGGCGCAGTTTGGGGTCCTGGTTGGCGCTGCTGGAGTTGGTGAGCACCCCGTGCCGGTAGCCCGCCGCCAGGGCGTCCAGGGCGGGGAACACATCGGGGAACACCTTCCAGGCGGCCCGGTAATGCGCCACGTAGCGGTCGAACCAGGCGTCGGCCTCGTCGTCGCCCAGATCCGGCCGCCGGAGGAAGTCGCGCACGCGGTCCCGCCGCTGCTCCTCGAAGCCGGTCTCGCCGGCGGCGAAGCGGGCCCAGTTCCGTTCGGTGATCTCGCGCCACAGTGCCAGCGCCTCGGCCGGGGAGCCGTACCGCTCCCCCAGCCCCTCGTCGGTGAGGTGCCGCGCGAGCCCGGCGGAGTCGGCCCCCGTGTAGTCGAACAGGGTGTCGTCGATGTCCCACAGCACGGCGCGGATCGGCATGTGACCGACCTTACGCCGTGAGGGCGGCAGCCGGTACGGCTGCCGCCCTCACGGGAGGTACGGACGGGGCTCAGGCAGTGAGCTTGGCCAGGGCCGCGTCGATCCGGGCCAGGGACCGCTCCCGGCCCAGGATCTCCAGGGACTCGAAGAGCGGCAGGCCGACCGTGCGGCCGGTGACGGCCACCCGGACCGGCGCCTGGGCCTTGCCGAGCTTGAGGCCGTGGGTCTCGCCCGCGGTGAGGACGGCCTGCTTGAGGGACTCGGGGTCGCTCCAGTCGGCGCCGGCGAGGTTCTCGCGGGCCGTGGTCAGCAGGGCCGCCGGCTCGCCCTTCATCGCCTTGTCCCACGAAGCCTGGTCCGCCACCGGCTCCTTCAGGAACAGGAAGTCGACGTTGGCGGTGATGTCCGACAGGACGGTCACCCGGGTCTGGGCGTACGGCGCGATGCGCTCCCAGGCCGCGGCGTCGAAGTCCTCCGGGGCCCAGTTCGCGTGCGGGGCCTGCAGCCACGGGGTGCAGGCGTCCGCGAAGGCCTTCGGGTCCAGCATGCGGATGTGGTCGCCGTTGATGGACTCGCACTTCTTCAGGTCGAAGCGCGCCGGGTTGGCGTTCACGTCCGGGATGTCGAACTTCGCGACCATCTCGTCCATCGTGAAGATGTCCTGGTCCTTGGAGAAGGACCAGCCGAGGAGCGAGAGGTAGTTCAGCAGGCCCTCGGGGAGGAAGCCGCGCTCGCGGTACAGGTTGAGCGAGGACTCCGGGTCACGCTTGGAGAGCTTCTTGTTGCCGTCGCCCATCACGTACGGCAGGTGGCCGAAGGAGGGGATCTCCTTGGCGACGCCCAGCTCGATCAGCGCCTTGTAGAGCGCGATCTGGCGCGGGGTGGAGGACAGCAGGTCCTCGCCGCGCAGCACGTGGGTGATCTCCATCAGCGCGTCGTCGACCGGGTTGACCAGGGTGTAGAGCGGGGCGCCGTTGGCCCGGAGGATGCCGTAGTCCGGCACGTTCTCCGGGGTGAAGGTCAGCTCGCCGCGCACCAGGTCGGTGAAGGTGATCGGCTCATCGGGCATCCGGAAGCGCACGATCGAGGTCCGGCCCTCGGCGTCGTACGCGGCCTTCTGCTCGGCGGTCACCACGCGGCACATGCCGTCGTAGCCGGACGGCCGGCCCTCGCGGCGGGCGAGCTCGCGGCGCTCGTCGAGCTCCTCGGCAGTGCAGTAGCAGTGGTAGGCGTAGCCGCCGTCCATCAGCTTCTTCGCCACGTCCGCGTAGATGTCCATCCGCTGGGACTGGCGGTACGGGGCGTGCGGGCCGCCCACCTCAGGGCCCTCGTCCCAGCTGAAGCCGAGCCAGCGCAGCGAGTCCAGCAGCTGGCCGTACGACTCCTCGGAGTCGCGCGCCGCGTCGGTGTCCTCGATGCGGAAGACGAACGTGCCGCCGTGGTGGCGGGCGAACGCCCAGTTGAAGAGAGCCGTCCGGACCAGCCCGACATGGGGGTTGCCGGTCGGGGAGGGACAGAAACGGACGCGGACGGGTGCGTTAGCCACGCTTGATCACCTTGTTGGCGAGAGTGCCGATACCTTCGATGGTGACGGCGACCTCGTCGCCGACGTTGAGGGGGCCGACTCCGGCCGGGGTCCCCGTGAGGATGACGTCGCCGGGGAGCAGCGTCATGGCCTCGGTGATGTGGACGATCAGGTCCTCGATGGAGCGGACCATCTCGCTGGTGCGGCCGGACTGGCGCACTTCGCCGTTGACGGTGCACTCGATCGCCAGGTCGGCCGGGTCGAGGTCGGTCTCGATCCAGGGGCCGAGCGGGCAGGCGCTGTCGAAGCCCTTGGCCCGGGCCCACTGCTTCTCGCGTTGCTGGATGTCGCGCGCGGTGACGTCGTTGGCGCAGGTGTAGCCGAGGATGACGTCCTTGACGCGGTCCCGCGGGACCTCCCGGCACATCCGGCCGATCACCACGGCGAGCTCCGCCTCGTGGTGGACCTCCTGGGAGAAGGAGGGGTAGGCGATCGGGTCGCCGGGGCCGACCACCGAGGTGGAGGGCTTGAAGAAGGTGATGGGGGCGTCCGGGACCTCGTGGCCGAGCTCCGCCGCGTGCTCCGCGTAGTTGCGGCCGATGGCCACGACCTTGTTCGGGAGCACGGGCGGCAGCAGCCGGACCTTGCTCAGCGGAACCTTCGTGCCGGAGAGCTCGAAGTCCGCGAACGGGATGCCCTTGATGATGTCGAGGACGAGTTCGCTCTCGTCGCCGGAGGCGGTGCTGCCCTCCACGGCGCCGAAGGCGACATTTCCGTCGATCGAGAATCTGGCGATGCGCAAAGGTCGCGCCTGCCCCTCTGTTTCCGCTGGCTGGAGTCTGCGTGTCCAGGCTAACGCGGTTGCGGGGCCCGTCCTGCGAGGTTGCGCTGCGCGGTCTGCTGCGCTGTCTACTGCGCGGCGGCGGGGGCGACCATCAGGACGGTGCGGCGGGGGTTGGCCGTCTGGGTCGGCAGCTCGACCGCGTGCTCCGGGGCCTCGACCGCCTGCATCTCCTCCGCGTCCTTGAGGTGCGCGAGGGTGGTGCGGCGGGGGTTGGCTATGTTGCGGAACATCATGGTCGTCTTCATCGGAGTCTTTGACCCTCGTCGGTGAGTGGGGCGCCCCGCGGACGCCGGTTGTCGGATGAGCGATAGCTGTAAAGGGCAAGGCTAAACATTTGAATCCCCGCGAGAACCGGTAAGTAATGGCCATGAGTATGTGAGTTTGCTCACGAGTGACCGGGCATTATGGACATAACGGCAAGTCACTCGCCCCCATGGAAACGGACATTGCGCCACTGAATGCTGCATTCCGCTCCTGATCATCTCGACTGGGACACCCGGTAAGCCTCAGTGTTTCCATAGACAAAGTCCGGTTCGCCCCGGTAATGCCTCCACTGCCAGTAGCCCGGCCGACACAAGCCGTCACCGACTCTCCGGGCCTGCCCTCGCACCTTGTTGGAGATCCGCCACTGTGCTGGAATTCGCGAGACCGCCGCGGAAATCGACGGAAATCCACGAGAGACGCGCGGTCACCGACGACCACCACGGGGCCAAACCGATGCCCCACGACTCGACACCGTCCCACCGCTCGCCCGGTGGGACGCCTGGTCCAGAGGTTGCGAGCTAGTGCAGGGACGTTTCAAGAGGGATGGCAGCGCTGCGGCGGAGCAGGAGCCGCGCGGCGGGACCGACCGTGGCTCCTCGCCCCAGCACGCCCAGAACCGCGGGCCGGGCTCCGATGGTGTCCGCACTGCCCCTGCCGCCGCCGAGAAGGCGAAGGGCAAGGGCAGGAAGGGCAAGGCCGACAAGCCTGGCAAGCCCGGCAAGACCGGGAAGGGCCTGAACGCCGGCCAGACCGGCCAGGCCGGTGCGGTCACCGAAGAGTCGGGCGTACAGGACCAGGCGATACCGAAGGCCCCCAATGGGCCCGGTTCCCGTCTCGCCCTGCAGAACTGGCGCATCAGCACGCGACTGCTGTCGCTGCTGACCCTGCCCGTCGTCGCCGCCACCACGCTTGGCGCGGTCCGAATCAACGACTCGCTCAACGAGATGGACCAGCTGGAGCACATGCAGCTGCTGACGACCATGACCCGGCAGGCCACCAACCTGGCCTCCGCGCTCCAGGAGGAGCGCGACCTGTCGGCCGGTCCGATCAGCAACAAGACCGTCGCCAGCGAGGTCGAGACGGTCCGTGAGCAGACCGACTCCGCCGCCACCGCCTTCACCTCTGCCACGTCGGCCATCGATGACCAGGACGACAAGGACGAGACCCTCAAGTCGATCCGCAGCAACGTCACGCAGATCAGCCGGCAGATCGCCGCGCTCGAGGGGATCCGCACCACCGCGTACAAGAGCGGCTCCCAGCAGACCGTCGCCCAGTACAACTCCCTGATCGTCTCGCTGCTGTCGCTCTCCCAGGACATGGCGCAGGCCACCTCCAGCCCGGAGATGATCAAGCGGACCCGCGCGCTGGCCGCCTTCTCCTCGGCCAAGGAGTACGCCTCCATCCAGCGCGCGATGATCGCCGCCGCGCTCCCCCAGAGCCCCACCCAGGTCGGCAACCTGCAAGAGAACGACCGGCTCTACGCCTACTCGGCGTACCGGAACTACGACCAGGCCATGGTCACCTTCGGCCTGGTCTACCAGGGCAAGTCAGAGGAACTGCTGGCGCCGCTGGGCGAGGGCAACGCCGAAATCTCCTCGGCGAACAGCTACGCCGGCCGTGTGCTGAAGAACCCGGGTCAGTTCGCCAAGGAGAAGGCCCGCTCCTGGCGAGACTGGTACGACTCGGACGACAACAAGATCCAGACCATGAAGAGGATCGAGCTCTCGCTCCTCGAGGACATGGAGCAGAAGGCCCGCGAGCTCAAGAACGAGGCCCAGCGCGACGCCATCATCAACGGTGCGCTGATCCTCCTCGTCCTCGGTGTCTCGCTGGTCGGCGCGTTCATCATGGCCCGGTCCATGATCCGTTCGCTGCGCCGGCTGCAGGACACCGCGACCCGGGTCGCCCAGGACCGGCTGCCCGAGCTCGTCAAGCAGCTCTCCGAGTCCGACCCGCAGGACGTCGACACCTCCGTGGAATCGGTCGGTGTGCACTCCCGCGACGAGATCGGCCAGGTGGCCGCGGCCTTCGACGACGTGCACCGCGAGGCCGTCCGCCTCGCCGCCGAGCAGGCCCTCCTCCGGGGCAACGTCAACGCGATGTTCACCAACCTCTCGCGCCGCTCGCAGGGTCTTATCCAGCGTCAGCTCTCGCTGATCTCCGAGCTGGAGTCCCGCGAGGCCGACCCGGACCAGCTGTCCTCGCTCTTCAAGCTCGACCACCTCGCGACCCGTATGCGCCGGAACGGCGAAAACCTCCTCGTCCTCGCGGGCGAGGAGCCGGGCCGCCGGTGGACCCGCCCGGTCCCGCTGGTCGACGTCCTGCGTGCCGCCGCGTCCGAGGTGGAGCAGTACGAGCGCATCGAGCTGGCCTCGGTCCCCTCGACCGATGTGGCCGGCCGCGTCGTCAACGACCTCGTGCACCTCCTCGCCGAGCTGCTGGAGAACGCCACCTCGTTCTCCTCCCCGCAGACCAAGGTCAAGGTGACCGGTCACGCGCTGCCCGACGGCCGCGTGCTGGTCGAGATCCACGACACCGGCATCGGCCTGTCCCCCGAGGACCTGGCGGCGATCAACGAGCGGCTCGCGGCGCCGCCGACCGTGGACGTCTCGGTCTCCCGCCGCATGGGGCTGTTCGTGGTCGGCCGTCTGTCCCTGCGACACGGCATCCGGATCCAGCTGCGCCCCTCCGACTCCGGCGGTACGACGGCCCTCGTCATGCTGCCCGTGGACGTCGCCCAGGGCGGGCGCAAGCCCGGCCCCGGCGGCCAGGGCGGCCCCGGTGGCCCCGGTGGCCAGCCCGGCAACCCGGGCGCGCAGGGCTCGGTGCCCGGTGGGCCCGCACGCCAGCAGGTGGGTGCCGCCCCGCAGCGCGGCCAGGTTCCGGCCGGCGCGCAGCGCGCGGCGCTGCCCGGCCGTGACGGCCAGCCGCAGGGCGGCCGTCCGCAGAACTCCGGTCCGCAGGGCGGTCAGGGCCCGAACGCCTTCGGCGCCGGCGGTCCCCTGCCGGGCCGCGGCCCGGCCGGTGGCCCCGGCGGCCCCGGCAACCACCCGAACCAGGGCAACCCGGGCAACCAGGGGCGCGGTGGCTTCGGCGGCAACGCCCCCGCCGGCGGCCCGCAGGCCCGCCCGGTGCCGGCCCCGAACGCGGGCGGCCCGGCCGGGTTCCCGCAGGGCAACGGCTTCGAGCGTCCGCAGGCTCCGGCCCCCGCGCCGGCCGCGCCCCGCCAGCAGGCCCCCGCGGCTCCGCAGGCTCAGGCCCCGGCTGCGCCCACGGGCCGTCGCCCGCAGCTGCCCCCGCGCGGTGGCGCTCCGCGCCCGGAGCTTCCGGGCTCCGCGGGCGGTCCCGCCGGACTGCCGCCCACCACCAGCTGGGGGGCCGGCCAGGCCCGCCCCGGTGGTCCGGACGTGCCCCGCGGCCACGACGAGCTGACCGGCCCCGGTTCCACGGCCGAGTTCGCCCGTCCCGACTTCAACGCCCCGCTTCCGCAGGGCAACAGCACCACCGGACAGTTCGAGCGTCCGGATGTGCGCGGACCGATGGACCCGGCGTCCACCGGCCAGTTCGCCCGGCCGGACTACCCGGCTCCGCGGGCCGGCGGCCCCGGCGTCGGCTCGTACGACAACCCGGCCCAGCCGGCACCGCAGGCGCCCCACACGCCCGTACCGGTGCCGCGTGCCGAGACGCCGCGACTGCCGCAGGCTCACCAGCCTGAGGCGCTGCCCCCGGCCCAGAGTCACGGTGACGGCCGCAGCCCGATCTTCGACACGCTGGAGTCGAACTGGTTCCGCCAGGAGGGCGGCGGCGAGCCGCAGGCACCGGCCGCACCCCAGCAGCCGCAGCAGAACGCCCCGGCCCCGCAGCCGCAGCAGTCGCTGCCGCAGCGTGGTCAGGAGCGGGCAGCAGCGGCGGCCGACCCGGCCACCGTCGCCACCCCGACGGTGAGCTGGCGGTCCTCGCCGAACGACGAGCTGATGCGTCAGGCCGAGCGCGTGCGCCAGCCCGCGGCCGGCGGAGTGACGACCTCGGGTCTGCCCCGCCGGGTGCCGCGTGCCAACCTGGTGGCCGGTACCGCTCAGCAGCAGGCCGACGCCCAGACGGGACCGCAGGTCTCGCGTGCGCCGGACGATGTGCGCGGTCGCCTCACCAACCTCCGACGGGGTATCCAGCAGGGTCGCCAGGCCGGCAACAACGGCCCGGCGACCGGCAGTTACCACGTCGACCCCACTTACCAGCAGGAGCGATAGTTGAGTTCGATGAGCCAGGCGGCACAGAACCTGAACTGGTTGATCACCAACTTCGTGGACAACACCCCCGGGGTGTCCCACACGGTGGTGGTCTCCGCCGACGGCCTCCTTCTGGCGATGTCCGAAGGGTTTCCGCGCGACCGCGCCGACCAGCTGGCGGCCGTGGCCTCCGGACTGACCTCGCTGACCGCCGGTGCCTCCCGGATCTTCGAGGGTGGGGCCGTCAACCAGACCGTGGTCGAGATGGACCGGGGATTCCTTTTCCTGATGTCCGTCTCCGATGGATCCTCGCTGGCCGTACTGGCGCACCCCGAGTGCGACATCGGCCTCGTGGGGTACGAGATGGCCCTCCTCGTGGACCGTGCGGGCAGCGTCCTCACCCCGGACCTGCGCGCCGAACTCCAGGGAAGCCTGCTCATCTGACTGCCACTCTCCCGGCCGGACGGTACTGCCGGCCGGGAGACCGGGTGCCATCCCTGGCCCCGGGACCCAGTACCACCGTCCGGCCGTCATTCACTCCCCCCACCGGCCACCGTCAGACGGCACGCTGACCACTGCTGTCGAGCCCGGAGGATCCATGACCCCGCCCCCCGCCTACCCCGATTCGTACGGTGATTCGTACGGCGCGGAAGGCGACCAGCCGCTGGTACGCCCCTATGCCATGACCGGCGGCCGGACCCGGCCGCGCTACCAGCTCGCCATCGAGGCGCTGGTCAGCACCACAGCGGATCCGATGCACCTGTCAAACCTGCTGCCCGAGCACCAGCGGATCTGCACGCTGTGCCGCGAGGTCAAGTCGGTTGCCGAAGTATCCGCCCTGTTGTCGATGCCGCTCGGCGTGGCCCGCATCCTCGTCGCCGACCTGGCCGAGGCGGGCATGGTGGCCATTCACCAGCCGGGCAATGGAGAGGCCGGCGGCACGCCGGACGTAACGCTGCTCGAAAGGGTGCTCAGTGGACTTCGCAAGCTCTAACGGGGGTTCCAACGGCGGAGCGGCTCGCTCCACCACCTCCGCGAAGATCGTGGTGGCGGGCGGCTTCGGCGTGGGCAAGACCACGTTCGTCGGCGCGGTCTCCGA
>NZ_JBEOXT010000057.1:0-39174 GCF_040296685.1 Streptomyces sp. NPDC002054 | reverse complement strand
TCCTTCCAGCGTGAAGGCGCGAACTGGAGCGAGTGGTGCAGCAGCACGAGATCAAGCTGCCGCGTGCCGTCCTCTGGCAGTTCACGGGAGGGGGGCCGGTTCCCTCGCATCGGCAGGTGGACCAGCGAGCGCGGTGAAGAGGCGGCGAGCTTCCATAGTGCGCCGATTCGCTGAGCGGCATCCTGATCGAGGTAGGCGTCCAGGTGCCTGTCGTGGTCGATGAGCACGGCGTGGACCAGGGGGCGGGCTGGTCGGATGACCTTGAACTCCGTTGATCCGAGCCGTGCTTGGTGGATGGTGATCGGTATTTTCATTGGTTCTCCGGGACACGGCGGCTGACGTCGGCGGCGTAGGAGGCCCAGTCGCCGGCTGATGCCTTCTGCCACTGGACGGCGACTTGGATGTGGATGCCAAGCACTCTGGCGAGGATGGCGGCGGGCAGTTCGGCGGCGAGGGTGAACAGCGCGGTGGAGCGGTTCTGCCGGGGCCGGATCCCGATCTTGTGGAGACGCTGGCCGATCCGGTCGTCGCCGAGCGGGTGTCCGGGGCGGCCGCCGGGAAACAGCCAGGGGACGTCGTCCGGGGTTCCGATCCTGGCTTTGCCTCGGCGGCTCGCGACGAGTTCGCGGACGAGCGCGGCCAGCGGCTCGGGGAGGACGACCGGCGAGGTGCCGAACGTGATCGCGACGGTGCCGTTGTCGAGGTGAACGTCGTCGACGGTGAGCTGGCTGATGGTCGCGATCTTCTGGGCGTAGAGGATCAGCAGCAGTCCGGCGACGCGGTCCGGGGTTGGCAGGGCGTCGTCGTGGAGGAGCCGTCGAGCATCTGACCAGCGTTTCTCGCTGTCGATGGTGCTGAGGGGGCCCGTCCAACGGACGGTGCCGTGATTGGCGTCCAGCACCGTGATCTTGGGCGGATTGGACCAACTGTCGTCGGATGCGCCGGGCACCCGGTCCTCGTACGGGATCCAACTCGTGCTGTCGCGGTGCCATTCGGACGAGGCGATGGTCAGCAGCGGCGTCATCGCGCTACCGCAGGCCACACAGAACCGCGGCACGGGGTCGGTGAGTCCCCATGGGGCCCAGCCACCGATCTTCCAGCCGGGGGCGTGGGACAACGCGTCGTCATAGAGCTCCTGCGGGTCGGCATCATCGACCACGATGCCCGCCGCCCGCCAGGGCGCGGGGTCCGTGATCTGCTGCTTCAACTCCTCGGGGAGTTCCAGGGAATCGGGGTACTCGGTGACCTGCTCCGGCGCGAGCACGCACGGCTCAGGCACGTAGAGGTCCTCGTCCGCGTCGAACGGCTCGGGCGGTGCGGCCAGTACGTCGGTGACATCCGCGGCGGTCCGCCAGGACAACTCGATCGGAATGCTTGAGTCCGGCGCGTGCTCCGAAGGGCACCACAGGACCTGCAGCAGGTCGGTCCGCCCGGGCGGCCGCAGCACGGGTATGTCCCGCGCGTACAGCTGGGCCACGGGCACCAGGGGGTGGAGGCCTTCATGCTCGATGCGGCAGTACCGCCAGGGTTCCTGTGCGGGCCACAGCAGGGGCCCGCCGATCGAGCTGTCGTGCACGGTGGGAGAGCCGGGACGCGGGTGCAGCCGGACCGCTGGGCGGGCCAGCGGGGCCAGCGCGGGGAAGACCGCGGCGATGTCGACCGGCCGTGGCGGGGTGGTACGTGTGCGATTCATGGCGATGATCTTGCCAACACTCTCTGACAGTGGGCCTAACCCAACAGGACGAGCCGCGTCCTTCCTGCGTGCGGCGCACCCTCTGCTGGCGCAAGGCGCAAAGCGGCACAACCGCCTATGCACAACCGACCCCAGCCGTGCACGCGCCAGAGTTCAGAGAACTGAGAGGTCGTTTTCGTCCGACGTTTCATCCCGGGATGGATTGTTTGGTGTCCTTCTTCGGATCGCGCCAGGAGATGGTGTTCTCGCCGCTGAGGCGGCGGGTCATGAGGTCGGTCATGGCGGTGTGGATGACGACTTCGGAGCGGGCAGGGAGGGTCTCGTAGTCGCGTGCCAGGCGGCGGTTGGCTACGTAGGACACTTACGGCTCAGTGGACAGCATGGAGCGTGGCGTGAACGGGTGCCATGATCGTGGCTTGGCGAATGACGGGGGAGGGTGAGTGGAGCGCTACACAGCCGATCAGCTTCGGGTGATTGCGTTCGAGGAGCACGTGCGGGCCCGTCCGGCTATGTACTTCCGTGTTGAGCGGGATAGCTCCGAGCTACCCACTGAGGTGCTTCAGCGGGGTGGTCTGGGACGCGCTGCACCGCCGTGACGGTACGCATGGGCAGATCAGTGTGGAGATCACATCTGACCTCAGCTTCACAGTGGAGGACGATCAACTTCACAGCGTCGACGAGCGACAAAGGCTCCTTCCAGGGTTCTATGAATCGCTGCTCGACAAGGACCGATGGGCTCCTGCAGCAGCAGCCGCGCTCAGCGTCCGCACGTTCATTGAGGTCTGGCTGGACGGCCATGGTCACCGCCAGGAGCTGGCCGGGGTGGCTCCCGTCGGTGTCTGGGAGGAGTGCCCCGCGCGGAGGGCGTACGGAACCAGGACCACGTTCCACCTCGATCCCTCGTACTTCGGCCCGGGCGAGGCCATCGCCTGGGCACTGCGGCCAGAGGAACTGCACGGAGAGGGATGCGAGGCACGCCTCCCATCTGAGACGTTCCCGATTCACGATCTGCGCTCAGGAGCCGACGGCTCAGCGGGCAAGTAGGACTCGTTTCCGTAGCAGGTCGAAGCTGGCGCGGCTGTACATCTGACGTTTCAGCATCTTGATGCGGTTGACATGGCCTTCGACGACTCCGGAGTTCCAGGGCAGTGAGAGGCCGGCGATGACAGCGTCCAGGTCGTGTTCGAGGTGCCGGGCGAACGACTGAAGGGCGGGCAGGTTGGCGGTGCATTCAGGCAGCCGGTGACCTTCCAGCTGGGTGAGCATGTGGGCGAACGAGCGCACGTGTGCGGCCAGGACATCGAGTTCGGGGCACGCGGCCGGGACAGTCTTCAGCTGGATTCGATCTGGTTCCTGTAAAGCGTCGGGGTGGGTGAGGACCCATCGGGTGACGGTGCGGGCCGTCGGCGGCTTCGGACGTTCCGGTCAGACCCATGCGTCCTCTCCCCGTGGAGTTGGGTAACTCGCCTTAGCGAAGGTCCACTTGGAAGTGTGCCGATCGACTGCTGCGGGCGCTTTCCGGAAGTGCTGTCTCTCGTACGGGTGCGGTTCTCTCCCCCGACCGACCAGCATGAATACGCACTCTTGGCCTGACTACCAGCGTCACTCCAGAAGAGCCGCACCCATGCCTGGACGCCGGTTGGGTCGAAACCAGCCCCCGAGCAGACCAGGGAGGCTGCCGTTCTCCGGTGCTGACGGCCTCGGGACCGGCCCCATCCCGCCGCACTCTAAGCGCAGGCGCTGACTGTCAGGCCGGGCCGAACAACCCCAGCTACTGGGAGAGGGACCGGCTCGTTGCCATCGCGTGAGACCAAGGAAGCGCAGCCTAATGGTTCATGTGGTCGACAATGAGTGCATGGACGTCCCTGAGCTGCTCGAATCAGCTTCCCTGCTTGTTCCGGAAGAGACCGCCACTGAGAACGACATCACGGCGCGAGACATCTGGGACTACCTCGTCCACGACGAGTGGGAGATCGCCCTGGGCCTGCTGGAGGAACTCGGGGACGGTCGCTCGCTCCCGCTGGCGTTCTGGGAGAAGCTCGCCGACGCGGCTGGGCAGCTCCGGCTTGAGCGGAGCGCGGCCTGGTGCCATTGGCGGTGCTCCGAGATCCGCAAGGGCGTGATCCGGGCGGATTTGACGCTCCGTCCTGCCGCCGAGGCGCGACGCACGACACCGATTTCCGGCGCCGGTGTTCTGCGACCCATGTGGGACATCGGACACCTCTCGCCCACCGGCGGACGTGCGGTCAGCATCGCCTCGCTCTGGGCTGAGAACATGCCCATTCTGGAGCCAGGCGGGCGAGCCACGGTTCGCCTCGTTCCCCTCACTCCCTCCCACTGGGCGAACGTCCAGCCCGGCCAGCAGATCACCATGCACGAGGACAGAACTGTGGCCGGCACCGCAGTCATCCTGGAGGTTCATCGCCCTTCCACCGCCATCCCCGCGGGATGATGACTGGCTCACAGCCTCACTGCTGGTGCACGGATCTCTGTACTTGGTGGAGCACTCACAGGAGTACGCCTACACGTGCGGTCGACGCAGGCTGCGCGGGCGATGGCCGCCGCCGTCAGCAGGGTCCCGTCGCGCTGGGCGGCGGTGATGGCGGTCTGCACGCGGGTGCGGCGGCGTTCGGTGTCGGCTTGGCGGCCGTCGTTCATGGCGGTGGTCACGGCTGGTGGGTCCCTGGGGGTCGGACGTCGGGCAGGGGCCGGCCGACACGGGGCATGCCGAGGTGCACGGTGCGGGAGCGGCGCACGAGGGCGACGGCCTGCTCGATCGGGGCCCGGTCCTCGGCGGTGAGCTGGTCGAGGTCGGTGGTCACGCGGTCGATCAGCCGGCGGACGTGGCTGATCTCCTCGTTGCTGGGCATGACCTGGGTGCGGGCCCAGTCGTCAGCTTCGAAGGCGGACATCAGGCGTTCCCGGCTACGCAGCAGGTCGGCGAGATGGGCCTTGAGGTCGGGGCTCTGCGCCGCGCGCCAGACCCGGTTGCCGTGCCGGTCGAACCGCAGGGCCGTGACCGGGTCGACGGCCTCGCGGCGCCGCTCGGCGCCGATGCGGTAGTAGCCCTGGGTAGTGGGCGTCGGCATGCCGTTGTGCGTAGCAGTGCCGGTAGGCGTAGGTGAAGATGCGGGCCTTGTCGAACGGCACCAGGCGCGTCACCTGGGTGCCAGCCTCCATGGAGATGACCGGAACGGCGAGGTCGGGAGGTGACTCCACCCACTTCCGGTGGGCGGTGGCGATGTCGCTGACCGGCCTGGTGCCCTCGGGGTTGGTCTTCGGCCGCGGCAACAGCTTCAGGCGGGCCGGTGCGACGTCGGGGAAGCGGCCACGGACTCGTTGCTGCTGGCGTCGGATCACGTCCGCAGTCTGAGGGGCCGCAGGATCTCCGGCCGCAGCTTGTCAGACACTGCCCGACCGCTCGGTCGAGGGCGGTGGCGTGCCGCGCTGCGGCCGGCGTCCCGTGCTGCTCGTAGTAGGCCCGTACGGCGGCGAGGTTCTCCGCGAAGCCGGCGTCGGCGGTGGCGCCTGTCCGTCGACACCACCGAGCGCGAGGTGCTGCTGCGCTACGCCGCCGACTGTCCGAACGCCACCCCCTCGCCTACGCCCCGGCGGAATGGCCGGCCGCAGCGTCCGGGTACGGAAAGGAAGCCTTCAGCATGCCCGGAGATCACCTCCACCATGTGCTCGCCATCGGCCTCGGGAAGCACGAGGTGGAAGGCGTGCCGAGCGTCAGCGGCCTGACCCTGGGGTTCGAGACCCGGTCACGAGCAACCTTCGGACATCAACGTCGTGCGCGGGATGGACAAGAGTCCCGCCTTCACCGACTGGGTGAAGAAGATCTTGGCGGAGCAGAAGCCCGACGAGGAGCACCCGGATCTGACCGTCACGCAGTACGACCCGCAAGGACAGCCGGCGCACCGCGTCACGCTCAACGGCGCCAGGGCCACTGGCTGGGACGGCGCCGGCCTCGACTCCGCCGGCAGCGATCTGGCGAAAGAGACCGTCACGATCGCCTACAAGCAGATCACCATCGAGCAGCACGCCGCCCGCCCGGGGCCACGTGCACCTGACCGCCAGCCCCTGAGCAGGGGGCGCGCCGGCGCGTCGTCCTCACACGCCCGGTGCAGGAAGCCCAACTGATGTGCCGGGAACGGGAACCGGAGTGATCGTGCCGACGTGAATGTCGGTTACGGGGCTTAGCGTGCACGGACGGAAGCGGGGGGCCGTTCATGCACGGATGCATGATCCCGGACACACACATGACGTGTGCCAGGGCAGGGCCCCACGGTTCGATCCTCAGGGGGGATCTTGACTACATCGCACCGCACGTCACCGCAGCGCAGACGGCTGCGTGCCCTGGCCGCTGGGAGCGTTCTCGCCCTGGCCGCCGGCGCCCTGGCCGCCGCACCGAGCGTCGCCGCGCCGAGCCTGGGCGCACCGAGCCTGGGCGCGCCGAGTATCGCCGCGCCGAGCTTGACCGTGCCGAGCCCGGCCGTGCCGGCGCCGGCACCGTCCGCCGTGACCGGAACGGCCCGCGGCCATGGGCTCCCGACCGTCGTCATGCCGGCCCGGGTCCCGGCCCGGGTGGCCGCTGCCGCCAAGCCGCGGCACGACGTCGACGGCGACGGCGTCAGCGACATGATCGTCATGGAGTACGACCAGGTCACGGCCGTCTACCTGTCATCGATCAAGGCCTGGAGCGAGTACACGGTCTACAAGACCGATCCGGATCCCGAGGCCTCGTTCAAGGACCTGCTGCCGGTGGGCGACGTCGGCGGCACCACCCAGCCCGAACTCCTCTCACTCACCTTCGACGGCGTGCTCACGCTCTACGAGGCGGGCGTGAAGAGCACCTCGGCGCCCCTGTGGTCGGGCCGCGGCTGGCAGATCTACAACCGCCTCATCGCCACCGGCGATCTGACCGGCGACCGCCGCCCCGATCTGCTGGCCCGGGACCCCGCCGGTGACCTGTGGCTGTACACCGGAACCGGGACGGTCAGCAAGCCGTTCAACTCCCGGGTCAAGGTCGCTTCCGGCTGGGGGATCTACGACCAGATCGTCGGCGCCAACGACGTCGACGGCGACGGCATCGGCGACGTCCTCACTCGTAACCTGGCCGGCGAACTGTGGTTCCACAAGGGAGCCGGCAGCGCCACCGCCCCGCTCAAGCCCGGCGTCAAGGTCAGCACCGGCTGGAACAAGTACAACGTGATCACCGGCTCGGACGACGGTGACGGCGACGGCCGCAGCGACCTGCTCGCCCGCGACCACGACGGCGTGGAGTACTGGTTCAAGTCGATCGGCGGCGGCAAGTTCGCCGCACCCGCCTACTTCGGCAGCGGCTACGAACGCAACAAGTTCATCGTCGGCGCGGGCACCACATCGCTCTTCGGCAAGGGCCAGAACGTGATGACCCAGGCCGACAACGTCCTGGCCAAGTACTACGCCCTGGCCAACGGCGACTACCTGTCGCCGCCGGTCGCGGCCGGCAAGGAGACGCCTGGCTCCCGCAACACGTATGCCACGGGCCTCAACAGCCACAACCACGCCAGCTACGTGCAGAACATCGGCACCGACCTCTACGTCCGCGGCGTGAAGGTCAGCACGTCGTGGAACTACACCATGATGGCCGGCCCCGGCGACCTCACCGGCGACGGGAAGGGCGACCTGGTCAGCCGTGACTCCGCCGGCGTCCTGTGGCTGCACCCCGGCGACGGCCTGCTATATACGAAGTTCGGCACGCGCATCAAGGTCGGCACCGGCTGGAACGGCTACAACACCCTCGTCGGCGCCGGCGACTACTCCGGCGACGGGCGGCCCGACCTGCTCGCCCGGGACTCCGCCGGCGGCCTCTTCCTCTACAAGGGCACCGGCACGGCCAGCGCGCCGTTCGCCGCCCGGGAGCAGGTCGGCAGCGGCTTCAACCAGTACGACACGCTGTTCGTCCCGGGCGACATCAACGGCGACAGCAAGGGCGACCTGATGGCCCGCCTCCCGGGAGGCGTCGTGTACACGTACACCTCGACGGGTAAGACCGGCACCGCGACCTTCGCCCCCCGGGTGAAGTTCGGCACCGGGTGGCACATCTACAAGAGCATGCTCTGACCCTCGCGGCCCCGGGCCGCTGAGAGCGACGGCGCGGGCCCGCCCGCCGGCCCCGGCCGGCTACCGGGCCCGCGCCCGACTCCGCCAGACGCTCAGCGCGCTCCGCCTGGTGCGCCACGGCGTTCGGGGGCAGTGGTCGGGGCGGCGCACGCGGGGGTACGTCCAAGCCGCAGAATGTCGACATCCACTTAGAAAGGAGTCCTTTCCATTCATGGTCGGACGTGTCAATCTGACTGGCGCCAAGATCGCCAAGCGTTCGGCTGGTTGCTTGGTGGTCGACGGCCGCGGCCCGCGTTTCCCCTGGCTGCGCTCCGTACCTGGCCTCGACAGGCCATCTGACAAAGGAGCAACGACACCAATGCGACCTACTGTTCGCGCGGGCCGCCGCAGGCCCCGCGCTCCGCGCGTCCTGTCCAGACTTGTGGCCGTGCTGGCTGCGGCGTTCGTCACGCTCACCACGCTGAGCGCGGTCCCGGCCCCGGCCGCGGCGGCGGACCAGGAGATCTGCGGGCACTGGGTCCGCGGTGCAATCCTCGACAAGTACCTCAGCATGGGTGGCTGGAACTCGCAGCTGAAGTGTCCGACCACGGAAGAGCTGCCCACGCCGGATGGCCGGGGCGCGTTCACGGTGTTCGAGGGAGGGTCGATCTACTGGTCGGCCGCCGCCGGCGCGCACCCGGTATGGGGCGCGGTGCGTGACGCCTGGGCGCGCCAGGGCTGGGAGGGCGGCAAGTTCGGCTACCCGGTCGGCGACGAGTTACGGAACCCGGACGGCCAGGGCATCCGGCAGCAGTTCCAAGGCGGGACGTTCTACTGGCACCCCACGAAGACCGCGCGCGCGTACGGGGTGACCGGCCGGATCGGCCAGCTCTGGGCGCAGTGGGGATATGAGCGCGGGGCCTTCGGCTATCCGACGTCCGACGAGTACGTCACCGAGGCCATCGGCGGCTTCGGGTCCCAGCACACGGGTGTACGCCAGAACTACGAGAACACCAGGTTCATCGTCTGGAGCGGCGGCCACAGCGACGGCTACTACGTCTGCCGCAGCGAGTGCGTCGGCTACGGCGGGATGACCAACAAGCCGTGGGTGGCGAAGACCGAGATCTACCACAGCCTGGCCTCCACCCCGGACCCGTACGCGGGCAAGCGCTCCGTCCATGTGACGCCGACCGAGGTCGGGTTCAGCCACGCGGACGACCATCTGCAGGAGTTGTGGAACCAGGTGTGGTCGGTCATCCCGTCGCCCTCGCCCGCGTTCAGTGCGGAGGAGCAGGACGTCGTCAGCAAACAGCTCTACTGCCACTCGGTCTTCGCGTTCCGCGATCCCTTCGGCGACGACCGCTTCGGCGGACCGACCTGGGACCTGGAGACCTGGCGCCCCAACTGGGAATGGGACTCCGCCAAGTGGCTGAAGGCCAAGTGCAACCCGGGCTGGCCCGCGGAGGAGTGAGCCCTCGGCGACGATGACCTGAGCCCCTAGGAGGAGCGGCCCCCTGGCAGCCGTGGGTGGTGCTCACCACCGGCGCGCCCGCCCAGGGGGCCGTTTCTGAACCCTCGTATGGGCAGGTAAGGCCCTTGGACGTTGTCTCACGTGGCAAGTTTCACGAGGTTCTTGTAGCAGGTCAGGGCGGCGGCCATGGCCAGGCCTCGGCTCTGCCAGTCGTTGGGGACCACGTACGGGATCTTGAGACCACGAGCAGCCCATGGCAGGCTCATGCCGCATGATCGATGAATTCGCGAAAGACAACCTGCACGGGAGACTGCGGCGGGACCGCAAGGCGCTGCTCTGGAAACTCGACGGCTTGTCCGAATACGACGCCCGCCGCCCTTTGACAGCGACCGGGACCAACCTCCTCGGCCTGGTCAAACACGTGGCCACCGTCGAGGCCAGGTACTTCGGCGAGGTCTTCGACCGCCCGTCCCCGGAACCGCTGCCCCGGTGGCAGGACTCCAACGGCAGCGATCTGTGGGCGACCGAGGACGAGACCCGCGATCAGGTCATCGGATTCTACCGGCGCACGTGGGAACACTCGGACGCGACGATCAACGAGCTTTCCCTCGACGCCCCCGGCCACGTGCCGTGGTGGCCGGAGCCTTATGCCGACACGAACCTGTTCGCCATCATGGTCCATGTCCTCGGCGAGTCCATCCGGCATGCCGGGCACGCCGATATCCTGCGCGAGGGCCTCGACGGCCGGACCGGGTTGCGCGCCGAACACGAGACGCAGATCGACGAGGAAGCCCGTGCAGCCTACTGCGCGAAGATCGAGCAGGCCGCCAGGTCGGCCGCACCAATCAAGGCTTAGAAGTTGTCTCACGTGACGTGATGTTCGTGCGGCATGCTGCCGGTCGTGGGCGCTGATCTATCGAAGCGTCTGGTTCCTGATGAACTCTGGGAGCCGGCCGCCCCGTTGCTGCCGTCATTCGCTGCTCGTCCGCAGGGTAGTGGGATTGCCCCGTGTGACGAGCGGGCCGTGTTCACGGCAGTGGTGTACGCGCTGACCAGCGGCTGTGCCTGGCGGCATCTGCCGCCGCCGCTCGGCACGTCGCCCGCCACCGCGCATCGCCGCTTCACGGTATGGACCGAGGCCGGCCTGCGGCGTCGGCTGCACCGGGCGGTGCTGGACGAACTCGGGGCCCGCGGCGAGGTGGACTCGACCTCGGCGATCGTCGACGCGGCCTCCGTTCGCGCCAAAAAGGGGGGATCGCTGACCGGGCCGAACCCGGTCGATCGCGGCAGAAGGGCAGCAAGCTGCACGTGTTGGGTGGCAGCCCGCCGGACCGGAGGTCGTGGCTCGCCGGTGCCAGAGCCCGAACCGCCCGAGGAGTTTGCCGATCTCCGCCACTGGTCCTGCTTGCCCGGGTGTGACGGCGAGCCCAGCCGTGAGGCAGGCACGACGTCACCGAACAGTAGGGCGCCTCGCCCCTGGGTCAGCGGTGCGCGGGTTGACGCAACTTTGCCTTCAGAGCGACGTCTTCGGGTGTGATGCGAAGAATTCCTAGATGAGATCGGTCGCATTGACGCCCGTCACTGGATCGCCCATTCTCTGGTCCTTGCTGCCCGGCCAGTCGTGGCCCATGTCCGGGAGGCGGTAGGTCGTGAACTCCGACCTGTCACGGCATTTCGCCAACGTGCGTGTGTTGTTGCCCTTGACCTTGTCGGGCTGTCCTGCCTTGCAATCCAGACGTTCCGTCCAGGACTTGATGCCCTGCTCGAATTCGTCGTAGTGCTTGTCGAGACCGCCGACAAAGGTGGCGACGGACACCGGAGTCTTCGGCATGTACGAGGGATTCTGCGCGGCAGGGCCGATGTAGCCGCCGCTGACCGGGGCGATCGCGGCCAGCGTGTCCGGGAGCTCGACGGCGAGTTTGTAGGACATGTCCGCGCCGTTGGAGATACCGGTGGCGTAGATGCGCTGAGGGTCGGCCTTCCATGTGTCGACGAGGTGCTTCGTCATCGTGCCGATGAAGCCGATGTCGTCCTCGGCGCCGCAGCAGATGAGTGCGTTGTACGCCTGATCCATTCCGTTCGGATAGGCGACGAGGAAGCCTTCCTTGTCGGCCTTGGCGTTGAAGCCGGTCAGTTCGGCCGCATAGGTGCCGTCGGCCGGGTAGGGGTGCATGACAACGATCAGGGGGAGTCGCTCGGTCGGCGTGTAGTTGGGCGGAGCATGGACTGTGTATTCCCGCTGCTTGCCCTTCCAGGTCATGGTGACCTTCTGATCGCCGGGCCGCGGCGTCTCTCTTGCCGGCTGCTCCGCCGAAGGCTGCTAGGCCTTCTCCCTCCCTGTACCGCCGTCGTCCGTGTGCCCGCTGCAGCCAGCCAGAGGAAACAGCAGGCCCAGAGCGGCGATTCGTAAACAGCGTGTCCGCATGGGGGCATGGTGGCAGCGGCGCGCCGGGCGGTCCAGAGGAATGGATGGTTCTAGCACACATGAGTTCGGTGCACGCGCAACGGGCCCCTACCGCTCGGCCGGCACGACGGCTCAATGACAGAGAGAGGCCAACAGTTTGGTTCCCACTTCGCCGGCGCGGCCAGGAACGACGTGATCTGCCCCTTCGGCAGCGACGACTGCATCAGCGCGGCCGACGGGCACCGGCATACCGTCTACGCCGACTCAGGCACGCCTCGCCGCCGCCAACGCAAGCGCACGACCGTCCTGTCGTACGGACCCGGGACGTCGTGGGCGTCGCCGCTCCTCCTCGCGGTGGCTGCCAACGGGGCGGTCGGGCGTCAGGCACTCGATTGCCAGCGGGTCGGTCAGTCCTGCGACAGACGTGGGACGTGGCCTGCGGCCTTCTGGACCGCGGCTTCGAGTTCGCCGCGGTCCACACCGGTCGTCTCCGCGTGGTCGGTCAAGGCGACGTCCAGCTCCTCCGCGGCCTTACGCCAGTCCTCCCACGCGTCCCGCCAGGTCACGCGCTGCTCGGTCGGTCCACTTCTGAGGCGCGTCGCCGAGTTCCTCCTGAAGGCGCTTCACCTCAGCCGCCGCGCGTTCCCCCAGCCTGCCTTCGTCCCGTCAATCCGCCGGCGCCGATCGAGCAGGCCCGTACACAGCGCCGCCGCCAGGGCGCGGCGACCGAGGCCGCCGCCCTGCGCCGGGCCGCGCCGGCAAGGCCGGCCTGCAGGTGCCAATCGCCGGGCCTGTGGACGGCGTGACGGTGACTTGTGGTGCTGCTCCACGTAGATGGACCTGAAAACGGTCACCGTGGCGCGCAAGGCCCAGGGGTGGGTTGGCGTCAGCCAGGTTCAGGAGGCTGTCGCTGTTTGTACCCGGCGGGCATCGGATCTTGGCTGTCATGGAGTGATCATGCCGCTCCCGCGAGGCGTCTCTTGGGAGGTGCCTGGCTGTTACGAAGCGTGGCTGTTCACGTGATCCATTGGTGGCCGGGTTCTGCGGCAAGAACCGCTGACCAGAGCAGCAGTCGGGCCTGGAGGATTGGCTGAAATGGAAGAGCTGGAACAGCCCGCAGTGAGCTACGACGGGGTTGAGTTCCCGGACGCACGCCTGCAGATGGCTTCGATGCTGAGCTCGCTGGCCAGTCCCGAACATCAGCAGCGTGTGTGGTTGGCCGAGGTTCGGGGACCGGCTGACGTGGATGACCTCACCATGGTCGTCAACTTCCTCGATGACACCCGCGTCTTGGAGGATCCGGAGGGAGTAGTCGGAGAGGTGCTTCGGAATGAGAACGAGGCGCGGGCAATGCGTGAGCTCTCGGATGTGCTCTACCCATTGATCGATGAGCTGGGGGATGCGCCTGACTCGGTCTACCTTGCCTCGCGACGGTGGCCATTGGTCGTGGAGGCAGCCAGAAGAGCGCTGAGCAGCATGGTGTGACCGGACACCCGACCACGCATGGCTGGTGATGGGGCGAGTGGAGCGGACCCGTCCGAGGAACCAGCCGCTGCCTGCGCTGGGCTGAGTGACGGCGGCCTGCAAGGCCCTTTTTGAGGGTGCGCAGGCCGCCGTTCGCGTCCCCGTCCTGCCGTATGGATGAACTCCAGCGCCCCCACTCTTGACCAGGCCCACGGGAAGGTCCGTACGGGGCCGGCCTCGGTGAGGCGGTCCGACGGGGCCGGGAGGGGGGTCCTGGACCGGTTGTTCGGCGGGGCGCTGGCCCTGCATGTCGCGCCTCGCCGGACGCTGCGCGGCCCGCGGGGGCGGGGCGGCGGGGGCCGGGCGCGGGGTCCGGATCTCCGGAGCGCGGCCGGCCGGGGTGGGCTCGGGTTCGGGCAGGCGGGAGAGCGGCAGTGCTGTCCCGGTGTCGAGCCGCGCGGGCCGGGGCGCGGCCGGGGGCCTGTGGTCCGCCGGTACCGAGGCGGCAGAGGCGGGCCGGCTCTGGCCAGGAAGCACGTACGGATCACACATGGTTCCGCTCGCCGGAGGCGTGGGACAGCAAGTAGGCGGTGTTGTGCTGGCTACATCATTCCGCTTCCTGATGGGCCACGGCCTGACCTGGTCGACTTCCGTGGGAGGGTCGCAAAGATCAACACGCCACTCCGTCAGACGCCTGACCAGTTACGGCAGATCAGTCCGTCGCTCCGCGGACGTCCTTTCCCTGCTCGGCGAACGCCTTGAAGTCCTGCATGTGCTGTTGCGACTGCTTGCGGAAGGCGCCGGGCATCAGAAGTCCCACCAGCTTCATCAGGAAGCCGCTGAACTGGTATTCGTTCTCGCTCTCCCAGAGCGTCGTTTCCGGGCCGGCTTCGGTCAGCCGGTCGCGCACGGCGCTCCACATGCCCTCGCCGACGATCTCGCGGTCGAAGTGAACGACGCTCGTTTTCGGGATCTCGCGCAGGTCTTCCGGTTCCCGGCGTGTGATGGTCTCGGTGCACTCGATCTTCCGCTGGCCCATCTTCATCACGACCCGCGACTTGGTGCCGAGCTGCCCGTGCTCCCCACTCAGCGGCTCGTGCAGCACCAGACCCCGCAGCCATTTCGGCAGGTGTGCCGGGTCGGCGAGCAGCTGGACCACCTTCTCCCGCGGCAGGGCGATCTCGATGGAGACGGTGTATTTCATGGTGCGCATCATTCCCTTTGGGGCAACGTGCTTTTGTGCTGCTCGTCGTGCTCCTCGGCTGAGGGCACTGCATTCTGCTTCCGTAAGGTAAAGGGTAGCGAGGTACGGGGCGAGTATCTCCAGTGCCTCTGCCTGTCGGCCCTGTTCGCCGAGCAGCCGTGCCCACTCCCGCGCGCAAATCCAGGCCAGGTGCTTGCCGCGGGCCTGATCGACGAGGTGCGCATGGATGTCGTACCCGTCGTGTTCGGGTCCGGCAAGCGCTACTTCGGGTCGGTCCACGCGCAGCACCTGTTGGAGGATCCTGACGTGGTGATTCAGGGCGACCGGGTGCTTCACCTGCGCTATCGGGTGCGCCGTTGACTGATCTGAGCGGGTACGCGAAGAAGTCCGCTGCGAACGGTGACACAAGATCGGGCCTCCGGCTGCGTTTACGGAGTTGATCGGGGAGCGGGCAGGCCCAGCAGGACGGGAGCGCCGGGCCGCCGCGTCGATTTGGTTGATCTTGGCTTCGGCGCCGGCGAGGCTGGTGCGGAGCCCCTCGATCTCGCCGAGCCAGCCTTCCCGCTCGGCCTCGGCAATCCGATCCAAGGGGTTGTCGCGGATCTCCGCCAGCCTGCTGCGCTGGGCCGGGTCGGGGCGTAGGAGGGAGCAGCGAACGCAGGCATCCGATGCCCACTGCTGCGGTCCGACCCCGCCCAGCGCCGCCGCCTTGTCGACATTCGCGACAACCTCATCGCCCGAATCGCCGAAGCCGAACGCGAAGGTTGGGGCGGAGAAGCCGAAGGACCCAAGGTCAGCCTGGGAGCGGCGGCAAACGCCAAGCTCGCACAGCTCGACAACCTGCTCGCCCGCCGCTCGGCAGCCGTCAACCTGGGCATGCCCAACTTCGCCGACATCGCCACGCGCACCACCACAGCGGCGACGGACCGACGACAGCCCTGCATATCCGTGGTCCCCGGGAAGCCGCACCACCTACGCTCCACCCATGCGCACTGTGTTCCTGTTCCCTGCAGGTGAGCGAGCTGAGACCGTCGCCTCACTCGATCGGCATCTGCCTCAGCAGCGCGAGCCGTGGGTTCTGGCAGGCAGCCTCTACATCGACATCGACATCGACATCGACGACGAGCAGAGCGGCTACCGCTTCTCCGACTGGGATCCTGACGACATGGCAGCCGTCGAAGCGGCCGTCGGTCACCACCCCACCTGGGCAGTCCAGATCGACTTCTCCGGGCGGATCGACGGAACCGCAGAGGTCCACCAACTGGTCGCGCTGCTGCTTGAGCACGGAGGCGTCGCGACTGACGACTACTCCGACCGCCCCTGGATTCTGCAGGAGATCGAGTCCGGGGCCGAGCTCGACGGCCTGCGCTTCTTCGACTTTCGCACCTACCACGAGCTCTACCACAAGAGCTGAGCCCGACCGATCAGTGCTCAAGCACAAGTTCAGAGAAGGTGACCGAGCCGGGGCTCTGGCTGCAGTACGACTTCGGCGACGGGCCGGTGATACCGATCTGGGACAAGACCCTGCCGAAGATCACCGCCTGTCTGGACGCCACGTTCCGCAGGATCGGCCGAGTGCCCGCCTGCGTGCTCACGGACAACGAGAAGACGGTGACGATCGACCACGTCGCGGGGATGGCGGTCCGCAACCCGGAGATCGTCGAGGTCGCCGCACGGCTCCCTACCTCGCCCGCGCTTTGGAGGCGGGATCCCTGTAGGGCGGTTCCCTTCTGGGGAGCAGGCTGAAGACGGCGATGCTCGCGACCCACAGGACGGCCAGTCCGAGCAGCACGAGCAGCAGCCACGGCCAGCGCCCGCGGGTCTGTTCCAGCTCCCAGGCGCGGATCCGGTTCTGACAGTGCGGGTTCCCGGCGTTGCGGGTCATGCTGCATTCGGGCTCGGGCTCGGGCTCGGGTGCCGGCAGGGCCTGGCTCGTGGCCTGCCCCTGGGCCGTGGGCGCGCGTTGCTCCAGCAGTCCGGGGTGTTTGTTCAGCCAGGTGGTGAAGGTGTCGCGCATGGCTTCGTGGCCGCGCTCGTTCGGGTGGAGGCTGTTGTGGATCCATTTGGCCGGGCTGAACCGCTGGGAGGCGAGGCCGTTGACCGATGCGATGTCCACGAAGTTGATACCGGCCTTGCTTTTTCTCCCCTGGCACAGCTGGAGCTGGTGGTCCTTGAGGCTGTCCTTCATCTCGGCCAGGTACTCGATGCCCGCCTTGGCGTCGGTCGCGGCGTCAAACATAGTCTTGTTGACCTTCTCCACGAACCGGTGGATGAAGTCCCGCTCGGTCTTCGTCAGGGCCACTCCGGTGCAGCTGTCGGCTGTGGCGAGTGGCTGCGGGTAGGGCACGGCCACGATAGGCACGTCGGCGGGCAGGGCCTTCCTGAGCGACCGGAACGTCGCGGCGAGGGCCCCTCGGACCTTCGGCAGGTTGCTTTTGAACACCGACTCCTGGTCCTCGCAGTCGCCGGGCGCGATGCACGCTTCTCCTAGGATGGCGAAGCCGGCGTCGTTGCCTCCCAGCGCCACGATGACGAGTGCGGGGCGGAACGAGGACGCCTGGCCCGTGAGTTGATCGATCTGGGTACCCGGCTCGTTCCCCTGCGCTTGGATCTTGGTGCCCGGCCTCCCCTCCTTCACTTGGAGGAAGCTTGCATCGGATTTCGCGATGACGTTGTAGGTCCGCGCCCCGGAGCACGCGAGGAACAGCACGCGGTCGAACCGCCGGTCTCCCGTGGTGAGTCCCACCGCGTACGCAGAAGGCGAGCGCCGGCATTCGTTGCGGCCGCCGTCGTCGGTTCTCTCGAAGTAACTGCTCGCGCCCTCGCCCGACATGTAGGAGTCGCCGATCGCCACCAGGACGCGCTGCCCTCCGGCGGGAAAGAGGGCCTGTGGTTTGGGGTGCTCGGGGGGAGCCGCCGCGAGCATGCAGAGGGCCGCGAGGACGAGGGCGACATCTGCGTGCGTGTTGGAGACGATGGCCAGCAGCAGCACCAGCGCCATGGCGACGAGGACCGCGGCCAGTACCCAGTCCAGATACCCCAGACATGCGACGACCCCGACGGCCAGGACGATTCCGGCGATGCCCAGGTACCCGACGATGCCGACACCGGCGTCGGGTCCCGCGGCAGAGCTCCGCTGGCGCAGCCGGCGCACGCCCCACTCGGACAGGACGTTGAGCCCGAGCGGCAGGGCCACGAAGAGGGCCAGGCCGAGGGCGATGAGCAGGGCCAGGAAGAGGCCGCCCTTGGCCTCGGGCAGGAGGAAGGCAGCTGCGCCCGCCGTCAACGCGGTCAGGACGCACAGGGACACACCCCACACCAGAAGGTCTTTTCTCTGCTGGCCGGGCTTGGCTCCCCGCCACGCTTCGACGAACCAGCCCAGACCGAGCAGCAGCAGGACCGAGCCGACCAGCGGCAGGGCGTCCCCCTCGAAACCCGTCAGGTGGGCGACGAGTACCAGCACTCCTGCGGCGGTCAGGAACGCGGCCGCGCGCACCAGCCAGCGCGGGGCGTCCCCGCCCGGCCCTCGCTGATGCCCGACCCACAGCTGTCGCACGATGAAGACGGCACTGCAGGCACAGAAGACGTACAGGGCCAGCCGCAGCTCCGAGAGCGGCACTCCGCGGCTCGACTCCACGACGAGCACCACGGCGCCGCCCACGAACATGACCCGCGGTCCCCACCACAGCGCCATGCTGCGGCGGCCCCCTCGTTCGGCCGGCGCCGCCGGCTCGTCACCATTCATCTTCCTGCACCCTTCTGCCGGTCGGAGAACGTCGGACGACGCTCGACGTGCTGGGCATCCTCCTGACAGCACGCGCTGCGGGGTTCGCGGAGGCTCCACCGGCCCTGCTGGCGGGTGAACACCCGCACCAGTTCATGGCGGCCGGGCCAGGCGGCGGGGATGCCGAATACCTGGTGCGCGTCGAGGGACCGGATCAGGCGGGAGGGTTGCCAGTGTGTTCCCAGCAGACGAGTACAGGCATGGGGGCGGCCAGCGCGGCACGGGCTAGGACCGGTTCGGCGCCGACGGCGAGCTCGCCGCGCAGGGGGTAAGCAGGGCCGCGGTCAGCGGCTCGACCGTCTGGCGGCAGCGGGCGGGGGCTCCCGGCCGATCCGCCGGTTGCGAAGACGACCGCGGGGCGGGGAGCGTCGAGCCGCCGGTGGGCGGGACGAGACGATGCAGTTCCTCGCCACGGTGCCGGTCGCGCCCGGCCAGGGACCCGGGTCCTCGTTGCCCTCCGCGTCCTCGCCGGTGTCCCCGGCGTACGGCTTCTCCGCAGGTCGGATCACCATGACCAGGGCGTCCTTCGGCCCGGGTTCCGGGCCGTGGCGGCGGTCGGGCCTTCCGCGGAGCAGGGGGCCATCGCGAGCGGGGGAGGGCGGCAGCCGCCAGGAGGGGTGCGGCGGCGCCGTCCTGACCCGGCGAAGGCTGTTGGCATGGGGCCCACTGTCTCCCACGTGCCGGACCCTGGCGGGGCACGACGCTCCGGACCGCCGCCACGAGCGCCCGGTCGGCCGATCGGGCCAGCCGATCGGCCGAGGCTTCTCGAAAGGGGAGGGCCCCGCGAAGTACGCCTCCAGGAAGGAGGCGACTGCGCACTGCTGTTCCCGGGGCGACAGGCAGGGTCCGGCGTCGTCGTCGGCCAGGCAGAAGCGTCGCCAGGCCATCCTCGAAGAACCTGGTATGACGGGCCATTGATGTAATGCCCTCACTGGTGCTGTGGCCTGGGTGTGTTCAGCTTGGTTGGCCGGTGTGTGGGTGTGGGCCCCAGGTCCAGAGGAGGTCGTCGGGCGGGAGCACGAGCCGGCTTGGACCGTGTCCTATATGGTGATGCGGACGAGCCGCATGTGGCAGCACAGGGCTGCCGCGAGGCTGAGGAAGGCCAGGTAGTTGCGGGAGTCGCGTTCGTATCGGTGGTTGAGGCGGCGGAGCCGCTCAGCCAGGACATGATCCGCTCGATTACCCACCGGCGCTGGACGAGCCGCTCGGAAGACTCGATGCCGTTGCGGGCGATACGGACGCCGATCCGCTTGCCTCGCAGCCATTTCCGCAGTTCAGGTATGTCGTAGGCTTTGTCGGCGTGCAGGCGCTGGGGCTTGAAATGGCGTCCGCGGTGGGGGGCGTGTCTCGTTTGGTGACCGAGCACCATGGGCTTCAGCGCCTGGCTGTCGTGGGTGTTGGCCGCTGAGACGCCGACAACAAGGGGCAGGCCGTTCGCGTCCGACAGGACGTGCATCTTGGAGCCCGGCTTGCCCCGGTCCACGGGGCTCGGACCTGTGAGTTCGCCCCGTTACCGTCTTAGTGGCCTCGTAATGAGGCTCCCGGCCTTCGGCCCCGGTATGACTTGAGCCCCCAGTCGAGATGATCGAAAGGGTGGTGTCGCCGGTGCCGGAGGCATTGGCAGACCGCTGATTAGCGGCACGAGCGCCCTCGGGCAGTCTCTTCGTAACGTGGATGCCGGCATGCTGATGCCGTAGGTGAGGCCGGGGAGAACGCGAGCTCGGGAGCGAAGGGCATGTCGGATGAGACGGGTATCGACGTCTATCTGGGCCTGGACGTTGGGAAGGGTGATCACCACGCCACCGCCGTAATCGGGCGGGGAAGAAGGTGTTCGACAAGCCGCTGCCCAACAGCGAACCGAAGCTGTGGGAGCTGTTCGACAAGCTCCAGACCAAGCACGGAACGGTACTGGTGGTCGTCGGCCAGCCGTTCCATCGGGGCCCTGCCGCTGGCGGTCGCCCGGGAGGCGGGATGCCAGGTCGCCTATCTGCCCGGACTCACAATGCGACGGATCGCCGATCTTGACCCCGGTGAGGCGAAACAGACGCCCGCGACGCGTTCATCATCGCGGACGCCGCCAGAGCGATGCCCCACACCCTGAGGACGATCGATCCCACCGGCGAGACCGTCGCCGAGCTCTCGATGATCGCCGGGTTCGACGACGACCTCGCGGGTGAGTCCACCCGGATCGCCAACCGGCTCCGCGGCCTCCCCACCCATATCCACCCCTCCCTGGAACGGGTCTTGGGCCCGCAGATCCAGCACCCGGCCGTGCTCAAACTGCTGGACCAGTTCGGCTCCCAGGCTCAGATCCGCAAAGCCGGACGCCGTCGCCTCGTCACCTTGATACGTCCCGAGGCGCCGCGGATGGCCGAGCGACTGGTCGAGGACATCTTCACCGCACTCGACGAACAGACCGTCGTCGTCCCGGGCACGGAGGCGGCCGTGCTGATCGTCTCCAACCTCGCAAGTCGCTCCAGTCCGTTCTTGACCAGGGAACTCCTCGCCACCCGGATCGAGGAACTCCTGGAGGCCCACCCTCTTTCCCAGGTCCTGATCTCGATGCCAGGCATCGGTATCAGGACCGCGGCTCGCATCCTCATCGACGTCGGCGACGGCAGCGGCTTCGCCACCGCCGGCCACCTCGCCGCCTACGCCGGCCTCGCACCCGTGACCCGGAACTCCGGCTCCTCCATCCGCGGCGAACATCCCTCCCGCCGAGGCAACAAGAAGCTCAAAAGAGCCTTCTACCTCGCCGCGTCCGCCTCGCTCTCCCAGCCCGAGTCACGCGCCTACTACGACCGCAAACGACTCGAGGGAAAACACCACATCGCCGCCCTCATCGCACTCGCCCGACGCCGCCTGGACGTCCTCTTCGCCATGCTCCGCGACGGCACCTTCTACCAACCACCCACACCGGCTACAGCTTGACGAAAACCATAGAGGCACCCTTTTGGCCCGGACGTGGGCGGAGTCGAGGACCGCGGGCGAGAGGTCGAGGAGGCCGGCGTCGTCGAGCCGGTGCAGGATCTCCTCGTGCAGCCGGCCACACACCCCCGCCCTCGACCAGATCAGGAACCTGCGGTGGGCCGTCGACTTCGATATCCCGAAACAGGGTGGCAGGGCCCGCCAAGCGCATCCGCTGACCAGGACATAAATGATGGCCGCGAACAGCGTCTCATCAGGCGTGTCCTGCGTCCCGCCGCCCTGCGGACGTACCCTCGCCGACGGGATCAGCGGCTCCTCGATCTCCCACAGCCCGTCCGGAACGATCCAACTCCACGTACCCCGCCCCATACCAAGGCCAGCGTCCGCCTCACCACATAGGGTACGCCGCCTGCGATGTTGTGGGTGGTTCCGCACGTGTCGCTGCCCCGACTGAGATCGCCGAGGTGGCCTGGGTAAACCTTGCAGAGCTTCCCGGGTACATCCCGTACGGGATCTTCGAGCCGGTGCAGAGGTACTTGGAGGCGCTGATCGGGCTACCGGCGCCTCGCCAGAGGTGATGCTGCGGGGCCCGGCGCCGAGGGGCTCGACCAGGGCCTGTCCGGGATCATGTGACGGAACAGTCCGTCCCTAGGGGTGGGTGGGCACAGGCCCCGAGAACGGCTGCGAACGTGCGCGGATGTTACTGGCTGCGGTGTCGCCCGGGCTGGGCGCGCGGAATGCGCTGAGCTGCTGGTGCAGCTCGGGGTGGCGGTGACGGGCTGCCGAATCTGCGGCTGCCCCGGGTGGTCGGCCGAGACGCGGGTGGTCGGTTGAGAGCTGAGCGGGACCGGCCGCGCGCGGTCCGGGCCCTGCCCGTGCGGTGCCGCCCTGCGGCGGCGGTGCGTCAGCTCTGTGCGGTGTCGTCGCTCGCCTGCCCGGCGGCCTCGGCAGCGCGTGCCTTCTCGCGCATCTTGCGCACGAGCTCCGCCTTCTGGTCGGCAGCACCCTGACGGTCGAGGTTGCGGTGCGGACCGTTGTTCTGCCGTTCGGCGCGGGACAGCTTCTTGCGCTGGCCGCCGCCCTGGCCCACGGGGTTGTTGATGTTCTTGCTGTCGGTCACGGGTTCTCCCAGTGGTGATGTGAAGTGATCTACGGATTCATCGGTGGGGGACGGGCGGCGACGTCGAAGGACGTCAGCACGGGGGCCCATCACGCTCGCACTCGTAAATCGGCCTCTGGAAGAACATGACAAAGACGGTACCTGGTTCCGTCGGCCCCTCAGACCAACCCTTTCGCCGCCCCGGCGCCGGCCGGGCCTTCGGCGAGCGCCCGGGGTCAGCCGTTTCCTTCCGGAGATCTCAGCACTGCCGGCACCCGCCGGCACCCGCCGGCACCCGCCGGCACCCGCCGGCACCCGCCGGTGCTGGCCGACCGCCCGGGGCAGGTCCGGATTTGCGTTGCTGGGCCGCCACGGGCGGTGTCAGTGGTCGCGAGCACACTGACGCCATGAGAGATCATCTCACGTGCGCCCCGCCGTTCCGGGACAATTATTCGAGCGTGCCCGTGCTCTTTGGGGGCTGCAGCTGAGAACGAGATAAGGCTCACGGGCCTGTCGGCCGGTGTGATCGTCGAGCTTGTTGTCGAGGTGGGTCCGTTGTGGCAGGAACGGCATGAGGCCAGGCTGATGTCCAGGCCGCGGCAGCGGGCCGTCGGTGCAGGTGCCAGGCACGGCGTGTTCGTCGACCGGCTCCTGGCCACGCTCGTGCACCTTCGCCACGCCGTCACGCACGACGTGCTGGCCTGCTGGTTCGGCGTGGACCGCTCCACCATCACCCGGGCCGTCGGCGAGGTCCGGCCCCTGCTGGCCGGACGGGGCTGCACCATCGTCCGCGGAACACGGCTGCGGACTCTGGCCGAAGTCGTCGAGCATCTCGGCGCCACCGGTCAGACCGGGATCATCGACGGCACCGAGATCCGCGTCCGGCGGCCGGCCGTCGGAAGTAAGGACCGCCGACGCCGGCTACCAGGGACTGGGCGCCCAGACCGGCGGCCGCGTCGTGACACCGCCCCACCGCAAGTTCAAAGAACCCGCCGGACTAGTACGAGGAGATGCACGAACGCCAGTGCAAGGCCCACTCCTCCAGGCGCATCCGAGTCGAGCACGGCATCGCCCACCTCAAGAACTGGAGAGCACTCGCCCGTCACCTCGGTCGCCGCGAGAACATGAGCGACACCGTCCAAGCCGTCGCCGCGCTGCTGTCCCACCAGCAGACTGCCGACCGGATCATGGAACAACAGAGGTGACACCGAGTCCCACCACCGCCCTCGACATCCCGCCGCCAACCATGCACGAGCTCGTAAGCGCTGTCCCGTAATCCCACGAGGCTGAGGGTCATGCCGCGTCCGGGTCGGCGCCGATGGCACCGGCCGAGCGAAGCGAACGCCCGAGGTCTCCGATGAGGATGCGGGGGTGGCGCCGCCACCACCACAGGTCAGGGCCGGGCAGTCTGTGGAACTGGTCGAGTGCTTGGCCGTCGTCGTCGATGGTCGCGGCCTTGTATTGGTCGTCCAGGGCTCTGATCTGCGGGGTCCAGAGCTGGACGATGTGTTCGTCCAGCAGGAGCCACGCCTCGTGCAGCCAGTTTCGGCAGTAGAGGTCGTTGGTGTACTCGTAGATGTCGTCGCCGTAGCCGCGCTCGATGACGCTCACCAGGGCAGCCCAGGCGTTCACCCGTTCAGCGACCGTGAACGCCGTCCGCCAGCCGCGCTGGTGCAACAGCTCTCCCACCTCAGATTCAGTAGCCACGGGCGTGAGGCTCTCATGCCGAGTCCGTCCGGGCGACCGAGATGTGTCCCGCCAGAGGCTGGCGGGCCCCGCAGCGTGATCAAGGTGAGACGCTCTCGCCGTGGCTGGTGTGATCACGGCTTCGGAGCCGTCCTGGATAGCCCCGTTCAGCGGGCTGAGCCCGAGGCAGCCGGGAAGCTGGTGACCGTTCTGCGGCGTCAGGGTGTGGACGCCGTCCGCAAGGGCCCGCCGTGGAGCCTTCCGCTGGAGGACCGGGCCCTGCTGGTCGCGGCCTACTGGCGCACGAACCTGACCATGCGGCAACTCGCCCCGCTGTTCGGGGTGTCCAAGTCGGCGGCGGACCGGATCATCGACCACCTCGGGCCGATGCTCGCGCTCCAGCCCCGCAAGCGGTTCGCCCAGGACACCGTGCTGATCGTGGACGGCACCCTGGTGCCCACCCGCGACCACACCATTGCTGCGCGGTCGAAGAACTACCAGTACTCCACCAACCACCAGGTCGTCATCGACGCCGACACCCGCCTGGTCGTCGTGGTCGGCCGATCGCTCGCCGGGAACCGCAACGACTGCAAGGCCTGGGAGGAATCCGGCGCCAAAGCCGCTGTCGGCAGCACCCTCACGATCGCCGACGGCGGCTACCCGGGCACCGGCCTCCTCATCCCGCACCGCCGCGAGCACGGCCAGGCCCAACGCCCAGACTGGAAAGAGGAACACAACAAATCCCACAAGCAGGTCCGCGCCCGCATCGAGCACGTCTTCGCCCGCATGAAGACCAGGAAGATCCTCCGTGACTGCCGCCTCAAAGGCGACGGCGTCCACCACGCCATGAGCGGCATCGCCCGCCTCCACAACCTCGCCCTCGCCGGATAGACCAGCAGGCCCGCACCTGCGGCCAACCATGCCCGAGGCACTCGAAGATCGGTTGTTGGCGGTGGATCAGGGGCCGGGGTCGGTGTCGTCGTTGCATGTGCGGGTGATGGCGGAGGCTGCCGGGGTGACGGTCCGGACGGTGTGGAAGTGGTTGGCGGAGGCGCGTGAGGGCCGCCTGGAGCCGGCGCCGCGGCAGGACGGGTTCACTCTGGATGACGAGCAGCGGGCGGTCCTGGCCGAGGTGGGCGGGAACGTCGCGGCGCTGCACTGGCGGCTGACGGCCGACGGTTCGCCCTGCTCGGGGGTGTGCCATCCCTGGGAACGCTCCATCGCGTGGTGCGCCGGGATTTGCAAGCAGGGCGGGTGTTGGAGGTGGCTCGGCCGTCCCGGAACCGGATCGAGGCGGGCCGCTATGACCGGGTCTTGGCCGAGTTGAAGCTCCAGCGCGTGGATGCGGGCCTGCCGGTGGTCGACGCGGACCTGGCGGCCCCGCCAGGGCCCGGGACAGACAAGGGCGGTGAGGAGGACGCTGGGCCGCCGTCGCGGGGTGGGGTGCGGTTGTTTGTGCCAGGTGCTCGTGTGGTGTCGACGGCCCCGGTGTCTGCGGTGGTGGAGGCGGTGGGGCACACCGTCGCGGCCAGGGGGATTGGGTGTGTGTTCGGGGATCCGGGGGTGGGGAAGACGGTGGCGGTGCAGCAGGCGCTGTATCTGTTGCCTGATCGGGTGCCGGTGTGGCGGGCGGTGGTGGGGGTGAAGCCGGGCCTGCCGCAGATGTGTGCTTCGCTTGCTTGAGATGCGTCGGCATCGAGCCAGTGGGATTCTGTTGATGGTGGAAGTAGCCCCACTGAGTGGCGCTCCACCCCCTCCAGTGCGCATCGAGCTCAACTTTTGACTTCAAAGAGGTGTGCGATGAGGCTTGGGCGTTGCTTGGTGGCTGCGACTCTCCTGGCTCCCATTGCCTTCATGGGGACGACGGAGTCGGCCGAGGCGGCAACGATCCACCGCGTTACCGTCATGGGATTCCTGCGCGTCCATGACGCGTCCGGACTTTTGTCGGGCGGGGAAACCAAGACCCGCAACTTCAACAAGACGTTCGAACTCAGGCATGCCAGCCCTGGAACTTCGTGGCTGATTCCGGTGTGTGCCGATGGGGAGACCCTGGGCGAGCTGAGCATTCGGCTCCGACTCGAAGGCGAACTGGTTACGTCCACCGTGAAGCTCTCCCTGTACGAATGGGTGGAATGTGATCACACCGATCTCGAAGATGTGGCCACTCCCGCGCGCCGACGGCTCGGCAACGGTGGGGAAGTGCGGTACATCCTGACGGCGGAAAACGGGGAAACCAGTGACGACAGCGCCCACGCGAATTTCTCCGTGACTCACAACTTCGGCGCGCCGACGGAGCCCACGAGCGTGACCGCTACCAGGTAGGTGGATCGACTGAGCGGCCTGCGTCAGGTTCACATAACGTGGGGTGACACGAGTGCCGACGAAAAGGGCTACGAGATTCAGAACATCGCCACTCCCGATCAAACTCGGCGTGTGGGGCCGAACAGGGAATTCTATGACTGGGCCCTGCCGCCCCGTGAACTACAGTGTTTCCGAGTTCGTGCGCTCGGCGACCCGACGCCATCAGACTGGTCGGCCCTGGTGTGCGCTTGACTCCGGGACGGGGTCTGGTGCAGCTTCGGATGACAGTAAACAGGCCACTTCGCGCAGGGGCCGGTCAACTTACGACGTCGTTTTGACATGACATTGGGCGTCGCACACTCGGGCGAATAGACGGTTTTCGCGAGAACGGGAGTCAGCCGCCGCAGGCCTTTCCCCGGGCGTATCCGTCACTGCCCGGTCTGGTTGGTGAGGGGCTGTTGAGTGGTGATCGGTGGTGCGAATAGTGCCTGGACGGTTTCGGTGGCCAGGTCTCGCAGCCAGGTGTGGGCGCGGTCTTCGTCGTAGCGCTGGTGCCACAGCAGGTACAGGGGGACGTCGGGCAACAGGAACGGGAGCGGCAGTGTGACCAGGCCGAGTTGCTCCCGGGCCGTGCGGGTGACCGCGTCGGGGAGGGTGACGACCAGGTCGGTGCCGAGGGCGAGTTGCAGGGCGAAGGCGGTGGTGGGTCCGGCGGCCACGACGCGTCGTTCGTTGCCGCGTGTGGTCAGGGCGTCGTCGATCGGGTCGCGCAGGCTTCCGCGCCGCGAAACGGTGAGGTGTTCGGCGGCTGCGTAGCGCTCGGGGCTCAGCGGGCCTTCGGTGAGCGGGTGGCCTGGTCGGACGGCGACGACCAGCCGGTCCCTGCCGACGAGGCGGTGGCGGATGTCGGGGAGCGTCGGAGCGCTGGAGCTTGATTCGAGGTCGACCTCGCCTCGGCGCAGCTCGGCGTCGTCCGTGCCGGGTTCGGCGGGCAGGCGCAGCTGGACGCCGGGGGCCTGGCGGTGCACGGCGGTGATCAGGGCGGTGCCGCAGGCTGCGGTCAGGGCGTCGTGCCAGCGCACGGTGAAGACCCGCTCCAGAGCTGCCAGGTCGAGTTCCTGCTGCGCGGACAGAAGTTGGTGGGCCTGCTGCACGAGGGCGTGGACCTGGGCGCGCATGGCCAATGCGCGGGTGGTGGGGACCATGGTGCGGCCGGTGCGGACCAGGATCTGGTCGCCGGTGGCCTTGCGGATGCGGCCCAGGGAGCGGCTCATCGCCGGTGCGGTGACGTGGAGGCGGTCTGCGGCGCCGGCGACACTGCCCTCTTCCAGCAGGGCGTCCAGTGCGGTGAGCAGGTTCAAATCCAGTTGCATGAGAGTAACTCTACGACTGAATAGCATGCACTTGTTGTTAACGGTCGGGAGCCCTAACTTCGAAGTGCGGGTGCGGCACAAGCCGCCCCGCAAGGACCGAACCCAGGGAAGCCCGCCATGAGCACAGCCATGCCTTTCGACGCCGACACGACGCTCCTGTCCGATGTGACTGCCGCGGTGAAGGCCGCCGGCCTCACGCTGCGCGACCGCTACACCTCGCACGCCCGAGGAGTGAGCCTCGACGAGGTCGTCGAGGAGATCCACGCCAACGACGACGCGGTGCTGGACGTGCTGCGGGAACCGCTGCTGCGGGCCCGGCGAGGATCGCAGTGGGCCGAGGACGAGCTGGCCGGCGGCGCGCTCCCGTCCGGGGAGTGGTGGGTCGTCGACCCCGCCGAGGGCAACATCAACCACGTCCACGGCATGGAGGACTGGGCCGTCACCGCCACCCTGGTCCGCGACAACCAGCCGGTACTCACCGTCGTCCACCTGCCGCTGACCGGCGACACCTACACCGCCGTCGCCGGCGGCGGTGCCCGCCTCAACGACCAACCTCTGAAGGTGTCCGCCAAGACCGACCTGGGCGCCGCGCTCATCGGCACCGGCCAGGCCAGGCCCGGCGAGGACGAGCGCACCTTCCGGCGGATCGGTGACTCCGTCACCGCCATGCTCATCAACGGCCTGGTCGTGCGCGTGTCCGTTCCCGCCACGATGCAGCTCATCCACGTCGCCGCCGGACGCATGGACGCGTTCTGGCAGTTCTCCGACGTCCGCTCCGGCCTGGTCGCCGGCGCCCTGCTGGTCTCCGAGGCCGGAGGCACCGTCACGGACCTGGCGGGCGAACCCTGGAACACCGGCAGCCGCAACTTCCTGGCCGCCGCCCCCGGCATCCACACCACCGCCCTCAAGGTCCTCTCGCCGATCGCCTGACCGGACGTCTCCGCTCTTCCCACCCGATACCGCAAGGAGCATCACCGCATGACCAACATCGGCATCCTGGGCGCCGGCCGCGTCGGCACCAACCTCGCCAGCAAGCTCTCCGAGGCCGGACATCACGTCATCCTCGGCCGCCGGAGCCCGACGGAAGAGACCACAGCGGCTGCCGAAGGCACAGGCCCCCGCGTCTCCTTCGCCGACCAGCGCACCACCGCCCGCACCTCCGACATCGTGATCAACGCGACGCCCGGCGACAGCACCCTTGACCGCCTGGCCGGCCTGCGAACCGAACTCGCCGGCAAGATCCTCATCGACGTTTCCAACGCCACTCGCGACGCCGGTGACGGCCTGCCCGGCGACCTGTGCTATCCCGGCAGCAGCCTCGCCGAGAAGCTCCAGGCCGCCCTCCCCGACACCCATGTGGTCAAGACCCTCAACACCATGCTGTTCATGGTCATGACCGCTCCCGAAACCCTGGCCACCCCACCGACCGTCTATGTCTCGGGCAACAACGAACACGCGAAGACGACCGTCACCGGGCTGCTCGGCGACCTGGGCTGGCAGCCCGCATGGATCGAGAACCTCGGCGACATCACTACAGCCCGCGCAACCGAGGCCATGATCCTGGTCGTACCCCACATCCTGCGCCGACAGGGCTTTGAGCCCTTCGCCGTCTCCCTCGCCCGCTGACCCACCAAGACCGGGTTCAGACCAAAGCCAGGTAGCGGGCTCGTGCGAGGCAGCAGGGCGCTGGCACGGACAACGCCCGCTGGGCTGCAAATGACGTCCAAAATCCGTTCTGGCACAGATCTTAGGGGGCGGTCGCGGAGGGCGACGGCATCGTTCGATGGCAATGGATGGTCACGACCCTGGGCACGTCACCGCGCACCGCGACCACCACAGTCATGAGCCTTGTCCGACCCGGCACATACGCTGTTGCCGCGGAGTTGAGATCCGAAAGGTGGAGCCAGCATGTCGTTGACGTGGCTGGAGACGGAGGGCGGCCCGTTCATCGTGGTTCCGCGCACCGCGCTGCCGCACTGGTCGGGACCGGAGGACGACTACGACCGGGCTTGCGAGGTGATGGATTTTGTCGGGGTCCTCGCACTGCCTGACGGAGCCGAGGTGCTGGTCCTCGGGGACGAACCTCTCTCCATCGCCTACCTTCCCGAGCATCGAGTGCTCGTCCGCTGGTACTACGGGGAGAGCGAGGCAGGTGTCGCCGACATCATCCGGGCTGGGCTTGCCACCGCCGAGTGGGAGGAAGGACCTGTACTGAGCACCACTGGCGAGCTCGTCATGTTCGACGCCGCCTACTTCGGCACCGAGGTCGGGATACTTACAGACAGCACCGCTATCGGCCTCGCCGCTGGCCGCTACCGAGTGGACTCGGCAAGCATCGAACCGAACGACCTGACGTCCTTTCGCGTCCATCGCTTTGTCGAGCTGGCCTGACCCGACGCTGGTAAGGATCCTGGGGAGTCGCTGCCGAGCGTCGCTGAAGCAGGAACATTTCGCGTAGGAGTTTGAATCCGGCTCGCCCGTAGAGCTGCCGTTTGATCTTCTTGATGCGGTTCACGGCGCCTTCGATACTGCTGGATCTCCAGTCCAGGGTGAGGTCGGCTGTCACGGCGTTGAGGTCTCGGAGCAGGTGGAGTGCGAAGCCGGTGAGGCCGGGTAGTTGGCTGGCGTCGACTGCGTCTATTCAGGCAGGAAGCCTGGAGCCGAGGCGGCCCCGTGAGTATTTCGCCAAAGCCGCGGACATGCCCGGCTGCCGTGTCCAGTTCGGGGCAGCGGACCAGGACCTCCTTCAGACCGGCACGGTTGTTCTCGCTCAGCGCGGTGGGGTGTCGGGTGAGCCAGCCTGTCACCTGGCGCACCGTCGGAGGCCGGTGCGGTGCGCCGACCGGAGACTCGGGGAGGGAGGGGAGGTGACGCTGGTGCATCCCGCGGCGAATCGACGCTCCAGGTAGGGCTTGTAGGGGTCTAGCCTGCTGGGTCGGGGCTGGCTTTGTCGGTCAGTAGCCCAGTAGCGAGAGCGTTTTGTTGCCCAAGAGCCAGAACACTCCGTGGGCACGGAAGACGATGTAGCCGAGTTTCAGCATCGCCCGGTTGCTTGACTTGTCCCGGAGTCGTGCGTGCCCCCGGCGGGGGTGGATGCGGAGCCTGGAGGTGTGCCGGGGACGGTCAGCGTGCGCATCATGAGCAAGACCCTCGCCACCTGGTCCGAAGCCCTGCGGACGGAGCCGCCGGTAGGCGCCGCCGCGGTCGTAGTCGGGCGGCCCGGTTCAGGAGGCGAGGTGGCAGGATGACACGGTGTTCGACTCTCTGCGTGAACCGTGGTTGCGCGGCATCGCCTTCAACCCGGCGGCGCCCTCCGACGTACTGGTACGCCTGTTGGAACGATCGGCCGGTGAGGCCGGCCTGCTGATGTGCGAGGGTCGTGACCTGCCCGATGCCGTCATCGACGCTGCCCTGCGCCATCCGGACGGAGTCATCCGTCGCGCGCTGGCCCGCAACCGGTACGTCGACCCAGCGCGGCTCGCCCCCTTGGCGACGGACCCGTCGGGGATCGTCCGCGGGTGGCTCGCCTCCGGCCCCCGCCACTACCTCCGATGGGTCCGACCGCTGCCGGACGACATCCTCGTGACCCTCCTGATGGCCCAAGACGGGGGCAAGGACGGCAGGGTCACCGCGAACGAGATCATCTGCGAGCTCGATTCGTCCCGGCAGATCCCCCTGTCCTTCTTCCGCTCCATCGCCCGCCACGAGCACCCCGAACTCCGGATACGGGCGACTTGGAGTGGCAGTCACTCACGCCGGCGCAGCGGGCGGGGCTGCTCGACGATCCGGACCCCGCGGTCCGTGAAGAGGCGCAGGACAGGAACTGGCAGCTGGACCCGGAACGGGTGGAGGCCATGCTGCCGTCCTTCGGTTCGCGCAACGGATTCATGTTCGGCACGTGTGCTCTGTCCCCCGCGCTCCTCGAGCAGTGCTTCGCGGACGGCACGGTGCTCCCCCTGGCCCGGAATCCGCACATCCCGGCCTACGTCCTCGCCCGGCTCGCCCGCCACCCCGACGCGGAGGTCCGCGCGTCGGTCGCCGCCCGGCCCGACGTGGGACCGGACCTGGTGGCGGAGTTGAGGCAGGACCCGGACGACGACGTGCGGATGCGCGCGCGCCTCCACCCCTTCCCCCGTACCTGGGCGGAGTACTGGGCGATCGATCAGGTCATCGGGCACGGTCCTGACTGCACTTGCCCGATCGGCGAGCCGTTCACCACGCCGAATACTGAGCCGGCCGTCGGGCCGTCACCCGACTGGTTCGCCGCCTGTGCGGTGTCCGAGGAACCGGTGCTCCGCCGGGTCGCGGCAAGTTGGCCGGGCCTGTCTGCGGAACTCGCCGAGACGCTCGCGCAGGACGACGACGAGGAGGTGAGGATCCGGCTGGCCTGCCACCACCCGCTGGCTCCGCCGCACCTCCTCCTGGATGTCTTCGTCACCCGCCCGGCCCACCGTACGCACCTGCTGCCCCTGCCCGCGTTCCCCCGTACCGGCAGGGCTCACCTCATCGACCACCCGGATCCCGAGGTACGGGCCCTGGCCGCAGCCGATCCCGCCTTGCCCGTCCCCCCGGTGGAGGACCCCGACGCGTCGGTGCGCCTGGCAGCGGCCACCAACCCCAGCCTGTCACCGGAAGCCCTGGAGACCCTCCTCGCCGACCCCCGTACCGCAGAGGGCGCTGCGGCCAATCCGGCCCTCACCGTGCCGCGCATGCAAGCTCTCCTCGACCACTGCCTGAACGGCACCGCCACCCCGCCGGAGGCCGTCCAGCGCTAACAGACGACGCCCACGTAGCGATTACAGGCATCGCAACCTCCGTGGACCATCGACTGACGTCGGCACACCAGACAGGCGTTTCCGAATCTCGGTTCTTGGCACAGACCTTGGGGAGTCTTGGCGGAGCGTCATCCCAGCGCTCGATTGGGAGGTCGCATGAGACCGCCGTGTGCACTGTCCGTCTCCCCAGTACCCGTCCACGAGCCCGGGAGCCGGCGAGAGGCGGCCGGGGCCGACAGTGACCGATCTTGACGTGCCCGACGTGTGTGGTGTCGAGTTGACGCTGAGAAGTGCCACTAGCGCATACAGGATCGCCGTGTTCATAGCAGAAGAGAGCGCTTTCGATCCTGTTGAGATGCTGAACCTCTACGACTCGGTCGGCTGGGAGGGCTACAGCGCTAAAGCCGCCCCGGGATGTGGGCATGGTGGGTGGACCTTCTGGTCCGAGCGATATGGGGTGGGTGGTGGGGGTTCTGGGCGGTGCAGCTGGTGGCCGCGATCGTGTTGCTGTCGGCAGGGGCTGCCGCGTTACAGGAGTGGGGCGCTGCCCGTTGCTGGGCCGCCTTCACGTACCGGGGTCTCGGCGGTGTGCTGGGCGTGGGACTGCTGTTCTTTGCTGGTGAAGCCGCGGACGTGGTGACCGCACTGGTGTAGGCGGCATTATGGCTGCCCGGCCGAGGGCGGGCTGGGCAGCTGGGCGGCAGCCCTGTTTACATACCCAGGGTCCGCTTGCCGTCTAACCTGCGGCGGCCCGGGGAGCCTGCTCTCCGGCAGGGATGAAGATGACCACGTAGTCCTCGAACCCCTCACGGATACCCCATTCCTCGCGGACCATTGCGGCTTCGTACCGGGCTCGGGAGTTCTCTCGGCCCCTGGCGTAGACGTGAACCGTGTAGATCGTCGCCGGGTGAAGCGTCAGGGTTGGGGCGTACCCATGGCTACCCGGAAGCCAGCCCAACGCCGGCACGGCAGGGCCGGTCGTGGGGCCGGAGATTCCTATCCGGCCTCTGTGGACGGGCCGGTACGGCCAGGAACCGAGCGATTGCCATTGTTCCGTCTGCTGCACAGGCTCGGCCTCGGCGACCATGAGAGTCACCCAGGCATTGTGTTCCTGGACGCAACTGACGATGGTGAGCTTGCCGGGTGTGACGATCACGGGCTCGTCGGTATGAAAGTCCGGCAGATCGTCGACACCCTCGAACCCCTCCTCGACGTACTCGGCAATGTAGAAGTGCGAGTACGCGACACCGACGACACCGCTGACCATGTCCATCTCCGGACCCTACGCGCTGATCGAAGGAGCTGAGCGGCGAGTCTCCAAGCCGTGATGCGTCTTGGCTTGGTTCCCTGCTTGTAGTGGCTGGTTCGGCGGATTTCAGACTGTCGATTAAGGTTCGGCGTCAACGGGGCTCGAACTTGTGCGGTGTTCTCCGTGTTCACCGGACGTGCCAAGGGCCGGGCCCGATCCTATTTGGGTAGGACCGCGGCGGCACGGAGGCCGGGATCGTGGAACTGGTCGAGTACGAGGTTCAAATCGCGTGCCTGGTCCCCAGAAGCGACGCAGTGTTCGAGCTGTGCGATGCCCTGCTGTGCACCGACGGACCGGTCCGCACGCTCGTGGGCTTGGTCCTCGCGCCCGAGCACCGGAGGGGCCACGTGCCCTGTACTCCGGGCTGAACCGGGGCCGGATCGACGTTGCCCGGCTGCGGCGGGCCCTTACAGGTGTGCCGTTGCCCAGGGCCGGCCATGGCCGGCGGGTGTTGGCGGTGGACATCTCTCCGTGGTGCCGGCCCAGAACCTCCACCGGCAGGTCAGCCAGGAGGTAGACGATGCGGGGAGCGTCGTAGCCGACGTTTAGCACGAGCCGCGGCGATCACGTCCACGGGTGCGCTGCGGCTCGACAGCATGTGAATCCGGCCGCCAGACAATGGTGTCCCAGATGTTGACCGTACCGCCATCCGTCCCGGTGACCAATCGGATGGAGGCACTGGCCCGGTCGGGGAGCAGCGCGACGATCGCCAACCATGCACGAGCTCGTTAGCCTAGTGGCAGGAAGCCCAAAGAGATGGTCGGTCAGCTGAATACGAGAACATCTACGGTCTGACCGCGGAACCGCCCATCTCCGGGTGAGAGGGACACGACCCGCAGCGGTTGTCGGCCGATGAGTTCGAGATTGTCTGGTCGACCGCCCGCCGGGAACTTCAGGACCGTCAGCATCGGCACCCATCCTGAGCGCGTCCACTATGCAACCTGACCAGGAAACTGCCACCTTGCGGAGGTGGCCGGCTCCCCGCCCCCGCGCGGAGCTACTCAGTGAGCCGGTGCGGCTGGCGTCGGCAACCGGGGGCCGGCAGGCGGGACTTGGCAATGTTGCGGATGCGCCGGGTACGGCCACCCTCAGCCAGTGCCGCCAGAGCGATCACGGCCGAGGACTCCTCTGCAATGTGAAGCTGAAGCCAGTTGGAGGCCGCGAGCAGGACCTCGGTCTCCCATGGCTCGTCCAAAGTCATCGCCCGCAGCAGAGTCCACTCACGCAGGCGCCGGGCAGAGAAGTCGTCCACCGCCACGGGACCGGTCATCTCCAGGCACCAGGAAGGATAGCCAGGGTCCGCGAGCAGTTCAGCGGCCCGCCGGTCCAGGTACTCGCACACGGCGCTGCTCGCCATCCCCCAATCGAGGTCGGTGAGCACACGGGTGACGAGGGCGGCTGCATCCTCTGCGGCTACCTCCTCGAATGCCCTCCGGTAGTGGGCAAACCGCACGTGCTCGTCCGGTTCCCCATCCAATTCATCAGCTGACACCGCATCGCCCAAAAACGCCATCCCATTTCAACCGCTGGAAGGTGGAAGTCTGTCACAGCCGACGATCCTGAAGCTTCTGACGGGGTACTGCAGCAGATCCGAAGCAGCAGGCGTTCGACCGCTTGTCCGCAGCCGACCACATCCCCCACCTGAGGGGGCTCGGGGACCGAGCCATCCACGGCTGGGTGCGTGTGCACGACGACTTCCACGAATTCGTGCTCATCGAACGCCCAGTTGGACGGATCACGCTACTCGTCGCGGCCGACGCCCGGTTGAGCCGTCATGCGAAGGACAATCTATGCAATGACGGCGGCGGCCCTGGTGTTCGCCGCAGCGCCCGCGCACGCCGATGCGAAGGCCAAAGACGGAAAGGTCGGCCTGTCCGTCTACGGCAAGGGCCTGAGGGTTGACGACGTGGGCGCCCACATCGAAGGCCACGGGACCGGTGTGCGCGCACAGTCCGCCAAGACGGCTGTCGGCCGGACCCGTGGTCTTCCGAGGCCTCTTCGCGGAACCCGGATGCTTGCCATGACCGCCTCGAAGGCGGGCGCGTCACCTGCCTGGCCTGCGGTGACATGGAACGCGAGAGGCCGGGTACGACCGTCACTGGCCAGATGGATCTTCGTACTCAGAAGCCGTTGCCATACCGATCACGGTGGGCGTGAGTTCGAGTGTGCCCGGCCGGGTGATCTTTCGGCGGTCTGGGTATCAAGCCAAGGGTGATCGGCGAGCGAGGGGGCGGACTTCGAATGGGGGCAGCGGACGAGCAGGACCATCAAGACGGGGAAGGCTGGCTGACGAAGGCCGAAGTCCGGGAGATCTGGCCGCAGATCAGGCCGATCAGCATCACGGCCGTGGCGCGGGCCAACAGCGTACGTACCTCGGCTGCGTCCTCCCCGGACCTGACCCGCGAGCCGACCTACCACGCGGCCGACGTACGCCACGTGGCCGCGCGGATCGCCCGGGGTGAGGCCGATGTCGCGCCCTGGCAGCGCGCCGACTCCGACGCTGCACGCGACGACGCCACACCCGGCCCACCGGTTCGGCAGCCCGTCGGTTGGGGGCCCGAGAACGTGCCGGGGCTGATCCTGCTGGCAATCATCCTGGGACTGATCCTCTGGGGCCTGACCTCTCCCGACAACCACGGCACAATAACGGACTTCGTGCGCTGAGTGCGCTAACTAGATGATTGAGTCCAAGGGCTCGTAGCCGTAGGCCGCCAGCGAGTGGTGTCGCATGTCGCTGCCATCACTCGCCCCGCGCGTGCAAGTGTGCCTGTTTCATCCTGTGCGGTCAGCGGAGATCACGCGACTCATGCTTCAGCAACTCGGAGGAGGTCTCGGTCGGGGCCCGCTGGGGAATAGCCTTGAGTCTCCAGCGACTGGAGACAGCAGAGTGGGGGACATGGACGTTACGACCCTCTACTCGATCGGGGAGCTTTCCCGGCGGACCGGCTTGTCTGTGAGGACCATCCGGTTCTACTCCGATTCGGGGGTGGTAGCGCCGACCACCCGTAGTCCCGCCGGCTATCGGCTCTACGACCTCGACGCACTGCGTCGTCTGGAACTCCTCCGCACACTGCGCGAGCTGGGCATGGACCTGCCCACGATTCAACGGGTACTGGACCGCGAGCTCTCGGTGGCGGAAGTCGCCGCGGCGCACGCCGACGCCATGGACGTCCAGATCCGGATGCTGCAACTGCGTCGGAGCGTTCTGCGAGTCGTGGCCAGCCGCGGGTCCAGTCCCGAGGAGACCAAGCTCATGCACAGGCTCACGCAGTTGTCCGGCGAGGAACGCCGACGTCTGATCGACGATTTCATGGAGGGCACCTTCGGCACAGTGGATGCCGACCCGGCCGCAGTGGCCATGGTTCGCGCTGCCACTCCCGACCTCCCCGATGATCCGACCGGCGAGCAGGTCGCTGCGTGGGTGGAACTCGCCGAGCTGGTCGGCGACGAGGATTTCCGGGCCCGGATGCGCCGGACGGCCGTACGCCAGGCCGCCGGGCGCCCGCTCGACATCGAGCGCGATGCCGGCGAGGAGCTGATGGAGTTCACCCGTCGACAGGTGGCCGAGGCTTGGGAGTCGGGCATCGACCCGCTCAGCAACAGGGTCGCACCCGTCATCGACGACCTCGTGCACCGCTTCGCCGAGGTGTTCGCGCGCACCCCTGACACGGAATTCCGGCACTGGATGGCACAACAGTTCGAAGAGGCGCACGATCCCAGGGTGGACCGGTACTGGCGGCTGGTGTGGATCGTCAACGGCTGGCAGGTAGTACCGAACCTGATCCCGGTGTACCCCTGGCTTACCCAGGCCCTGCGAAATGACCGCGCCGCATAGTCACCGCAGTGGGCACCGCCCCGGATCCCTGAACGAGTTCAAGGGATCACCTGCGGACATGAGACCAGGGCGTCCAACGTCGATGTGTGACTAACGACCTGGACACCCTCACAACGGCACTCTATGCCCGGATTGACGACGAATTGAAGGCTTCGCCGTGGCTGGCCCGCAAGGGGGAAGCCGAGCCGGCCGGGTCACACCTGTTCAAACCGCTGCGGCAGGTCATCGAGTCGATCAATCAGACCTTCAAGGGGCAGCTCAACCTGGAACGGCACGGCGGCAAGAGCCCGGCAGGGGTGTCAGCCCGGGTCTTGTGCCGGATCCTCGCACTCACGGCGCCGATCTGGCACAACGACCAAACTGGACAGCCCGTCAAGCGATCACTCACTGCCTACGATCACTGACCGCAACGACACCCCTTGGACTCATTAATCCAGCGGTTGCTCTATCGACCTTGGTGATCGTGAGTTCGAGTCTGCCGACTTGGTCGGGCGATCTCCTGGTCGGCAGGGCATGAAAGTGGGGCCTCCCGTACAGCTCGTGGGTTTCGAATCCAGTCGAGCAACAGGAGGCCCCTGGTGCCGCAGTCTTCCGTCTCCGTGACATTGCCATCCAACTCCGCGCCCCTGTCGTGTGATTGCCTCGCTCACCGGTTCGGGAACGCCGGGGACCGGCCGCACAGGCGTCCGAGGTACCCCTCGGGCATGACCGACGCGGAGTGGGCAGTCGTACGCGACGCGATGCCCGTGTCCGCCTGGCTTGAGAGAAGGGGCGGGCAGCCGGAGAGCTACTGCCACCGGCAGCTGGTCGACGCGGTGCGCTACCTGGTTGCGGGCGGCATTGCCTGGAGAGCGGTGCCTGCGGACTTCCCTGCATGGGACCGCGTCTACGCCTTCTTCCGGCGCTGGCGGGACAAGGGCCTGGTCGCCGAGTTCCACGACCGGCTGCGCGACGGCGACGGAGTCGGTCATCGGGGGTGGCGGGGCGGCGGGGTGACAGCGCGGGCATCGTGAAGGGCGGCGCGCAGGAGGCCGTTGTCGATGCTCAGGCGTTGGATGGCGGCGATGGCGAGTTCGAGCTGTTCGGCGAGGTCGCGGTTGTCCCGTCGCAGCCGGGTGTTGTTGGCCTGGACTTTGCTGTAGGCGTCGGCTTCGGTCGTGCCGCTTGGCGTGCGCGCGATGGCGGCGAGCTCGGCACAGATGTCTGGGTAGTTGCGGCGGAAGGTGGTGTTGGCGAGGGCGAGGCGGGTGGCGAGGGCCAGCACGCTCGGGCGTCGGCCGGTCTCGGAGGTCAGGCTGTCGATGGCGGCGGCGGGGCCGCGCAGGTCGTGCTGGTGGTCGGTGGTCAGGGCAAGGAGGTGTTCGCCGCGCTGCATGGACTGTTCGGCTTCGGCTTCGGCGCGGAAGCCGGAGTCGCTGGTGCCTAATGGTGGAGTCGGGTATTGGAACTGTCCGAATGCCTCAGCCATGGCGGACCATGAGGTGATCTCGTCGGCGAGGCCGGGCGGGTTGGCGGCCTCGGTCCGGTTGAAACGGGCCTCGATCTGAGCGGCAAGTGGCCCGACGGCTTGGGCCCAGTCGGCGGGGTCGGTCGGCTCGTCGTACCAAAGTCCGAGTTCGGTGATCCATTCCTGGCGAGCTGTGGCCCCGGTGGGGTCGCTGGTCAAGTCGCCGACCACAGTCAGCTCGTTCTGGATCCAGAAGGCGTAGTTCCAGCGGGCTTCTGCCTGGTCAGAGGCGTCCTGAATGCTGTGTCGTGCCT
>NZ_JBEOXT010000056.1:11546-40187 GCF_040296685.1 Streptomyces sp. NPDC002054 | reverse complement strand
TTGATTTTTGGCACGCTGTTGAGTTCTCAAGGTGCGGACGCTTCCTTTGTACTGACCCTCGCGGGCTTTCCTCCGGGCGCTTCCTTCGTTCTTGCGTTGTTCTTGCGTTTCCGACTCTATCAGATCTTTTCGGACCCGATTTCCTCGGTGCTTTCCAGGTCTTCGCTTTCGCGTTTCCCTTTCCGGCGGTTCCGACTCTATCAGTGTTTTTCTGTCTCTCTGACCACTTGCCGGCACCCGATAAAGGGGCATGCAAAAGCGATCTCGAGATCGAGGTTCACTGATGGGAATCGATGGCCCACCGACCGGTTGTTCACGCGGTGTTCACGTGGGACGGTCAGGCAGGACTCACGACAGTACACCTCTGCCGGAGCCCGGGCAAATCGATGCCGACTTGTGGTCTAGTCCACCGGTCTAGTCCACTAGTCTCCGTGCCGAAGGGCGAGTCCGGTTCGGGCACCAACTTCGGACGAACCCGTACATGCTGTGACTTATCCTTCGTAAGAGTACGCCGTCAGCAACAGGTAGTGACGGCGACACGACGAGCCCCACCCCTGGGAGGCCCCCATGACCAGCGTGACGTCCCCACTCGCCGGGCGCGCCATCGGACTCGCGGCAGTGCCGGATCCGGTGTTCTCCGGCGCCATGGTGGGACCGGGCACCGCCATCGACCCCGTGCGTGAGCCCTCGGAGGCGGTGTCCCCCGTCGACGGGGTGGTCGTCTCCCTTCACCCCCATGCGTATGTAGTGGTCGACGCCGAGGGCCACGGAGTCCTCACCCACCTCGGGATCGACACGGTCCAGCTCAACGGCGAGGGCTTCGAGCTGCTCGTCAGCAAGGGCGACACCGTTACCCGTGGCCAGGCCATGGTGAAGTGGAACCCCGCGGCCGTGGAGGCTGCCGGCAAGTCCCCCGTCTGTCCCGTCGTGGCGCTCGAGGCCACCGCCGATGCGCTCGGCGACGTCGTTGAGTCGGGAGACGTCAAGGCCGACGACCTCCTGTTCAACTGGGCATGATCGTTCGCCCGTCGAGGGCTAGTCGTATATCCATCGCGGCGGGTGGGTCCGCCGCTCAATCGGAGACGGGTGAAATGGAGACAACGCTGCGAGGCGTCGGCGTGAGCCACGGTGTGGCGATCGGCGAGGTTCGGCACATGGGGACGGCCGTTCTCGAACCGCCGGCCAAGCAGATCGCCGCGGAGGAGGCGGAGCGCGAACAGGGGCGCGCCCGCAAGGCCGTGAGCGCTGTGGCCGCCGACCTGATCGCGCGCGGCCAGCTGGCTGGTGGCGAGGCCCAGCATGTGCTTGAGGCCCAGGCCATGATCGCCGAGGATCCCGAGCTCATGGCGGACGTCGACCGGCGGATCGCCGTCGGCAGCACGGCCGAGCGGGGCGTGTACGACGCGTTCGCCTCGTACCGCGAGCTGCTCGCCGGGGCCGGCGAGTACATGGCCGGCCGGGTGGCCGACCTGGACGATGTACGGAACCGCATCGTGGCGCGGCTGCTGGGTGTGCCGATGCCGGGTGTGCCGGACAGTGACGAGCCGTATGTGCTGATCGCGCGGGACCTGGCTCCCGCCGACACCGCGCTGCTGGACCCGACGCTGGTGCTCGGCTTCGTCACCGAGGAGGGCGGGCCGACCAGCCACAGCGCGATCCTCGCGCGGGCGCTGGGTGTGCCGGCCGTGGTGGCGCTGCCGGGTGCCTGTGAGCTGGCCGAGGGCACGGTCATCGCCGTGGACGGTTCCACCGGTGAGATCTTCGTCGAACCGAGCACCGAGAAGAAGGCCGAGCTGGCCGCCGCGGCTGCGGAGCGGAAGGCGGCTCTCGCCGCTTCCTCCGGTCCGGGTGCCACCTCCGACGGACACAAGGTGCCGCTGCTCGCCAATGTCGGCGGTCCGGCGGACGTGCCGGCGGCCGTGGAGGCGGGGGCCGAGGGTGTGGGCCTGTTCCGTACCGAGTTCCTGTTCCTGGACGACAGCAAGAAGGCGCCGTCCGAGGAGAAGCAGATCGAGTCGTACCGCAAGGTGCTGGAGGCCTTCCCGGAGGGCCGGGTTGTGGTGCGGGTGCTGGATGCCGGTGCCGACAAGCCGCTGGACTTCCTGACTCCGGCCGATGAGCCGAACCCGGCGCTGGGCGTGCGGGGCCTGCGGTCGCTGCTGGACCACCCGGAGGTGCTGCGGACGCAGCTCACCGCGCTGGCCAAGGCGGCCGAGGGGCTGCCGGTCTATCTCGAGGTCATGGCACCGATGGTGGCCGACCGGATCGACGCCAAGGCCTTCGCGGACGCCTGCCGCGCGGCCGGGCTGCGGGCGAAGTTCGGCGCGATGGTGGAGATCCCGTCCGCCGCGCTGCGGGCCCGCTCGATCCTGCAGGAGGTCGAGTTCCTGTCGCTCGGTACCAATGACCTGGCGCAGTACGCGTTCGCCGCCGACCGTCAGGTGGGTGCGGTGTCGCGGCTGCAGGATCCGTGGCAGCCCGCGCTGCTCGACCTGATCGCCATGTCCGCCGAGGCGGCCAGGGCCGAGGGCAAGAGCTGTGGTGTCTGTGGCGAGGCTGCCTCGGATCCGCTGCTGGCCTGTGTGCTGACCGGTCTGGGTGTCACCTCTCTTTCGATGGGTGCCGCCTCGATTCCCTATGTCCGGGCGACGCTCGCCAAGCACACGCTCGCCCAGTGCGAGCGGGCCGCTGCCGCGGCGCGTGCAGCGGACAACGCCGAGGAGGCGCGGCTCGCCGCGCAGGCGGTGTTGTCCGGCGAGTAGCCGGGGGGGTGAATGCATGGCCGAGGGGTCTTCGCCGGGTGCGGTGAGGGCCCCTCGGGCGTGTGCGGGATCGGCGGGATCAGCGGTGCGGGTGTGGGGGGTCGTCGACCTTGTACCCGGGGCAGTATTCGACGCCCGGTTCGGGGGCGACGGGGTCGCCGGTGTCGGCGTCGGTGCAGTAGGCGTTGAAGACGGCGGCGGCGGTGAGCGGGATCAGGGTGCCGCCGTCGAGGCGCCAGCCGTGGACGCGGTCGCGGAATCCTTCCGTGGTGCTGCGGAGCACCACTCCCCCGGGGCGGGACAGGGCGATGCCGACGGCGAGGACGGTGACGAAGTCGATGCCCTCCCGGCCGGGGAGGCGGGGCGGGCTGCCGGGTGGGTCGGTGGCGCCGGCCGTCTCGGCGTGGAGGACGGCGATGAGCTGCTCGTCTTCGGTGGGGATGCTGCAGACCAGGTGGTGGTGGCCCGGGCCGGCTCCGTCGAGGAGGGCTTTGACCACGCGGCCGGCCTGTTCGAAGGAGGCTTGGCCGATGTCCTCCCCGCAGTCGGCGCAGTGGCCGAGGCCGGCCAGGAGCATGGTGGCGTACTCCCAGGTGGCCTGGCGGACGGCCTCGTCGACGAGGAGGGGGACGAGTTCGTCGATGGGCTGTCCGGTGTACGGCAGGCCCGTGCCGGCGCCGGCCAGTTCCGCGGTGAAGCGGGTGCGGGCGGCGGCGGTGTCGGGGTCCAGGCCGGATTCGGCGCAGTACTCGGCGTATTCCTCGGGGTCGAAGAGGGCGACGGTGGTGTGGATGCCGTCGGCCGCGAGCGAGCGGAGCAGGGCGTCGACCTGGCGGAGGTAGTCCTGGTGGTCGTCGAAGGAGAAACTGCGGTAGCCGCGCATGGCCGCGAAGTCCTGGGCGTCGGCCACCAGGCCGACGGTGCTGGGGACTTCGCGGCGCAGGCTGCCGCTGGTGTGGGTGCGGGTACGGGTCCGGTTCTTTGGCATGGCTCCCCCTGAGTGGCTGCATCGATCAATGCTCACTCAGCGTAACCATGGCCACTGACAGTGATCTCAGGGACGGCGGGTGCGGGCCAGTTCGGCGTAGAAGTGGAGGAGTTCGAGGTTGTCGACCGAGCCCGGGTTGACCGCCTTGTCCAGCGGGGTTCCCTGGAGGAGGCGCTTGACCGGAACCTCGATGCGCTTGCCAGTGAGGGTGTGCGGGACCGCCGGGACCTCGATGATCTCGTCCGGGACGTGGCGCGGGGAGAGTTCGGCGCGGATCGTCTGCTTGATCCGGTCGCGCAGGGCGTCGTCCAGGGTGGCTCCGGGGGCGAGGTGGACGAAGAGCGGCATCCAGTAGCCGCCGTCCGGCTCTTCCAGGCCGATGACCAGGGATTCCTTGATCTCGGGGAGGCGTTCCACCGCCTCGTAGATATCGGCGGAGCCCATCCGGACGCCCTGCCGGTTGAGGGTGGAGTCGGAACGGCCGTGGATGATCACCGAACCGTGGTCGGTGATGGTGATCCAGTCCCCGTGCCGCCAGGCGCCCGGGAACATCTCGAAGTAGCTGTCGCGGTAGCGGCTGCCGTCGGGGTCGTTCCAGAACCGGATCGGCATGGAGGGCATGGGGTTGGTGACGATGAGCTCGCCGACCTCGCCGGTGAGGGGCTTGCCGGACGGGTCCCAGGACTGGAGGTCCGTACCGAGGCAGGCGGCCTGGAGCTCGCCGATGTGCACGGGGAGGGTGGGGACGGCGCCGGCGAAGCAGCTACAGACGTCCGTGCCGCCGCTGACCGAGGCGATCCACAGGTCTTCGGCCACCTCGTCGTGCAGCCAGCGGAAGCCGTCGGGCGGGAGCGGGGAGCCGGTGGTGGCCACGCACTTCACGGTGGAGAGGTCGAAGTCGCGGCCCGGGTGGACCTCGGCCTTCTTGCAGGCCATGACATAGGCGGCGGAGGTGCCGTAGAGGGTGGCGCGGGTGCGTTCGGCGATCCGCCACTGGGCGCCGGTGTCGGGGTAGCCGGGGCTGCCGTCGTAGAGGACCACGGTGGTGCCGGTGAGCAGGCCGGAGACGAGGAAGTTCCACATCATCCAGCCGGTGGAGGTGTACCAGAAGAACCGGTCCTCGGGGCCGAGGTCGCAGTGCAGGCCGAGCTGCTTGAGGTGTTCGAGGAGGATGCCGCCCTGGGACTGGACGATCGCCTTGGGCAGGCCGGTCGTGCCGGAGGAGTACAGCACCCACAGCGGGTGGTCGAAGGGGACCTGCTCGAAGACGGGCGCGGTGTCGGCCGCGGTGAGGGCGGCCCAGTCGAGGGCGCCGTCGGGGGCGGAGGTGCCCAGCAGAGGGATGTGGACGACGGCGCGGAGGGAGGGGAGCTCGCGGCGGAGCTCCTCGACGGTGTCGCGGCGGTCGTGCTCCTTGCCGCCGTAGCGGTAGCCGTCGACGGTGAACAGGACCACCGGCTCGACCTGCTGGAAGCGGTCGAGGACGCTGCGGGCGCCGAAGTCGGGGGCGCAGGAGGTCCACACCCCGCCGACGGCGGCGGTGGCGAGCAGGGCGACGACGGCTTCGGGGATGTTGGGCAGGTAGCCGCTGATCCGGTCGCCGGGGCGGACGCCGAGCGCGCGGAGTTCGGCGGCGAGGGAGCCGACCTGGCGGCGGAGCTCGGCCCAGCTGACCGGGGTGGGCTCGTGGGTCTCGTCCACGTGCAGGAGGGCCGGGTCGCCGGCCCGGGCCGGGTCCTCGGCGGCGCGCAGCGCGTGCTCCGCGTAGTTGAGGGTGGCGCCGGGGAACCAGCGGGCGCCGGGCATGGAGCGGTCGGCGAGGACCTCGGTGGGCGGGGTGGTGAAGCGTACGTCGAACCACTCGGCGACGGCCTGCCAGAAGGCCGGGAGCTCGTCGACGGACCAACGGTGCAGAGCGGCGTAACCGCCGTCCGCCGGGGCTCCGTGGTGCTCGGCCGCCCAGGACTGGAAGGCGGTGATCCGGGCGGCGGCGATCCGGTCGGGGCCCGGGGTCCAGAGGGGGGCGGACGAACTGGCTGCGGTCATGGGTCGGCTCCCGGGGGTGTGCGGCGGTGCGCCTCGTGTGCGTACGGTGCCGGCGCGCGGTGGGTGGGTGCGCGGCGGCGCTCACAGGGACCATGCCATGTGATCGACATCCGCACCAGAGCGGTCGGGGGTGGCCGGTCTTGATCCTTTCGTGGGTGAACGGCAGCTGAACGCAGCACGCTCGGCCGGGGGCCGGTGGCAGGGTGAACGGCATGAACGGTCAAGGTCGTGATCTGGTACGGGCGCTGAAGGATCTCGGTACGGCGCGGGGCCGGCGCGCCTGGCTCTCCGCGGTGCGCCACCGGCGTGCGGACGCGGCTGCGCTGCCGCCGCGGGGGCCGGAGCGGGCCCGGGTGCCGGGGCTGCTGATGGGGGCGGACCCGCGGCCGGGCGGGGGCGTGCTGCGGTTCGCGCGGTCCGAGCTGCTGGTGCGGGTGACGGTGGGCGGGGCGGTGTTCTGGGGCTGGGACGGGGCGGAGCCGACGCCGTCGTACGCGGTGCTGGGGTCCGGGCCGGAGCCGGACGGGCGGGTGGTGCTGGAGCCGGACACCGGGGGTGGCTGGCGGGTGGTGTCGGAGCGGGTGACGGTGGCGGTGTCCCGGCACGGGGCGGTGGAGGTACGGACTCCGGGCGGGACGGTGCTGCGGCGGGAGCTGCCGCCGCGGTGGTGGGAACCCATGGTTCCGGCCTCGGGGGGTATGGATCCGCGGGGCTCGGCTGAGCGGGGTTCCGCTTCCGAGGGCATGGCTTCGGGCGGGTCGGCTGAGCAGGGTTCCGGTTCGGGAAGCGGGGCTTCGGGGGGCGGTTCCTGGGAGCGAGGTGAGGGGCGCTGGTTGCAGCGGTCCGAAGTGCCGGCGGACGCCCGCTTCTTCGGGCTGGGCGGCCGGGCTTCCGGGCCGCGGCTCCGGGACGGGGTGTACCGGCTGTGGAACTCGGATCCGCGGGGCGGCTTCGGGCCGGCCGACGACCCGCTGTACATCACCATGCCGGTGCAGATGGTGGTCGCGGACGCGGCCAGCCACCTGATGTTCTACGACAACCCGTGGGACGGCCGGGTCACCCTGCGCGAGGGCGAGGAGGGAGCGGGCTCCGGCCCGGACCGGCCCGGGGTGAGCGAGCTGCGGATGGAGGGCGGGCCGCTGCGGTGCTGGGTGCTGGTGGGGACCCCGGCCCGGGTGTTGCAGGGCTGGTCGGGGCTGACGGGCGGGGCGGCGGTGCCACCGGAGTGGGCGCTGGGCTACCAGCACGCGCGCTGGGGGTTCGGGACGGCGGCGGAGGTCCGGCGGGTGGTGGCGGGGTACCGGGAGCGCGGGCTGCCGCTGTCCGCGGTCCATCTGGACATCGACCACTACGACGGGCACCGGGTCTTCACCGTGGACCGGGAGGCGTTCCCGGATCTGCCGGGGCTGGCGCGGGAGCTGGCGGCGGAGGGGACGCGGCTGGTGTCGATCGTGGATCCGGCGGTGAAGGTGGAGCCGGGCGTCCCGGGGTCGGTGTACGAGTCGGGGCGTGCGGTGGGCCCGTCGGGCGCCTTCGTCCGGGACGCGGCCGGGCGGGAGGTGCGCGGGGAGGTGTGGCCCGGGGAGTGCGGGTATCCGGACTTCACCGATCCGGCGGTGCGTCAGTGGTGGGGCGGGCTGTACGAGGAGCGGTTGAAGAACGGCTTCGCCGGGTTCTGGCACGACATGAACGAGCCGGTGTCCTTTGCTCCGTTCGGGGACGCGACCCTGCCGAGGTCGGCCCGGCACGTCCTGGACGGGGCGGGCGGCGATCACCGGGCGGCGCACAACGTGTACGCGCTGGGGATGGCGCAGGCCGGGTGGGAGGGCCTGGTGCGGTTACGGCCGGAGGAGCGGCCGTTCCTGTTCTCCCGGTCGGGGTGGGCGGGGATGCAGCGGTACGGGGGCACCTGGTCAGGGGATGTGGAGAGCAGCTGGGAGGGGCTGCGGGCCTCGCTGGCGCTGGTGCTGGGGCTGGGGCTGTGCGGGGTGCCGTATTCGGGGCCGGATGTGGGGGGCTTCGGCGGTTCGCCGAGTCCGGAGCTGTATGCGCGGTGGTTCCAGCTGGGGTCCTGGCTGCCCCTGTTCCGTACCCATGCGGCGATCTGGGCGGGGCGCCGGGAGCCGTGGGAGTTCGGCCCGGAGGTGCTGGCCGCGGCCGAGGCAGCGCTGGCGGAGCGGGAGCGGCTGCGCCCGTACTTCCTGGCGTTGGCGCATCTGGCGCGGCGGACGGGTGCGCCGTACGTGCGACCGCTGTGGTGGGGTGCGCCGGAGGACCGGGCGCTGCGGGACTGCGAGGACGCGTTCCTGCTGGGGGACGCGCTGCTGGTGGCGCCGGTGCTGGAGTGCGGGGCGGACCGGCGGGCGGTGCGGCTGCCGCGCGGCCGGTGGTACGACACGGCGACCGGGCGGGCGTACGAGGGGCCGGGGCAGGTGCTGCTGGATGCGCCGCTGGGCCGGATCCCGGTGCTGGCGCGGGCCGGTGCGGTGATCCCGGTCCGGGAGGGCCTGGAGGTGTGGGCTCCGGCGCGGGGGCGGACGGGCGGCGGGGTGCGGGTGGTGCGGGAGGAGAGCGGCGGGGAGCTGGAGCGGTTCGTGTCGCGGTGGCGGGAGGACGAGGTGGTGCTCGAGTGGGAGGACGGGCGGCCGGCCGAGTTCGGCGGGGGCGAGGCGGTGGTCGTCCGGGGCGAGCGCTGAGGCGGTCCCCTCCGGGGGTGGGCCCGCCGTGAGGCGCGCTCCCCTTGGCGGGGCCCCTGCTGAGGCATGCTCCCCGGGCCGTGGGCCCGCCGTGAGGCGCGCTCCCCCTGGCGGGCCCCGGCTGAGGCATGCCCCCCTGGCGGGGCCCCCGGCCGAGGCGCGCTCCCTGGGCAGGGATCGAGCCCTGAAGCCGCTCCCCGGGCGAAGCCATGGGTGCCGGCCGGCGCGGAGGCTGGTGTCCTGCGTGCGTCCCCGCCCGGGGCGCGTGCCCGCTCCCCCGGACGGGGTCGGCAGGGATGACGGGGCCGGGAAGTGGTCATGATGACGGTATGACTGACGATCACAACACCGAGGGGCCGGCCGTGGTGCGCCTCGCGAAGTACACGAAGGCGGATCTGGCGGAGATCCTCGGCGCGGGCGACGATCCGTTCGGTGTCGCGCACACCGGTCTGACCTGGCTGCCGAAGAACGTGCACTTCGGCATCCGGCGGGAGGGACGGCTGGTGGCGCACACGGGCCTGCTGAGGCTGCCGCTGTCGGTGGGCGGGGTCGAGTCCGAGGTGATGGGTGTGGGCGGCGTGGCCGTGGCACCGGATCTGCGCGGGCAGGGGCTTGCCCGCCGGGTCGTGGCGGCGGCGCTCGACCACGCCCGGACCATGGGGCCGCGGCACGGGCTGCTCTTCTGCCGGCCGCCGCTGGTGTCGCTCTACCGGCGCCTCGGGTGGCGGCCCCTCACCGGGGACGTGCAGGTCGAACAGCCCACAGGTCCCGTGCTGATGCCGCTGCGGACGATGTGGACGCCGCTGCACGAGGGGGCCGACTGGCCGGCCGGGCCGGTGCGGCTGCTCTCGCTGCCCATGTGACCGGCGCCGGGGTCAGGCGTATCAGGCGTACCGGCCCTCGAACCAGGAGCGGGCGGCCTGGGTGTGGAGCGGGAAGGCCAGTTCCGCCGGGGTGCGCAGGAGGTGCCAGCCCGAGGTCTCGTCGGTGGGGACGGAGGGCGGCAGGGTGGCCGCGGGGCGGGGCGGCAGCAGGCCGAAGAGGAGGAGGTGGCCGGCCGGGGAGCTGAGGGCGTCGGCCAGGACGACCTCGGAGGCCTCGGCCAGGATGCCGGTCTCCTCGCGGAGTTCGCGGACCACTGCCTCGCGCCAGTCCTCGCCGAAGTCGATGAACCCGCCGGGGAGGGCGATGCCGCCGAGGGCGGGTTCGATGGTGCGGGTGATGACCACCAGGCCGGTGCCGTCAACGTCCCGGACCGGGAGGAGGGTGACGGCGACGGGGAGCGGGTTGCGATAGGCGGAGGTGCCGCAGGCGGTGCAGGTGCGGGGCCAGGCCCCGGTGGTGAACGGGGTTCCGCAGGCGGAGCAGTGCGAGTCCTTCGCCGGTGTGGGCATGGCGTCATGGTAGGTGAGGGCCATGAAGTCGATGCGCGGGGCATGGGGCGCGGCGGTCGTGGTCTCGGTCGCGGTCGTGGGCTCGGTGGTCGCGGTGGCGGACGGGGGCCGGGCGGACGACGGGGGTTCGCTGGCTGCCCATGGGTTCGTGGCTCTGCGGGAGGTGGATCCGACGGTCCGGCAGGACATCCGCTATGCCACGGACCGCAATTTCACGGGCGCGGCAGTGCCGGGGTACGAGGAGCCGCTCTGCCTGTTGACGCGGCCGGCCGCACAGGCGCTGCGGCGGGCCCAGCGCGGTCTGCTGCGGAGGGGCTACTCGCTGACCGTGTACGACTGTTACCGGCCGCAGCGGGCGGTGGACCGGTTCGTCCGGTGGACCCGGGAACCGGAGGACGCCCGGATTCGGGCGGAGTCCCATCCGCGGGTGGCCAAGTCCCGCCTGATCGCGGACGGTTACATCGCCGAGCGGTCCGGGCACAGCCGCGGAAGCGCCGTCGACGTCACCCTGACCACCCTGGGCGGGCAGCCGCTGGACCTGGGGACCCCCTTCGACTTCTTCGATCCGCTGTCGCACACCGACGCTCCCCAGGTCACCGGTCCGGCCCGCGCGCACCGGCAGTTGCTGAAGGGCGCGCTGGGCGAGCAGGGGTGGGTGAACCTGCCGGAGGAGTGGTGGCATTTCCGGTTGGCGGACGAGCCGTATCCGGACCGGTACTTCGATGTCCCGGTCGGTTCCGCTGCGGTGCGGCCGTGAGTACCGTGCCCGCATGACCTTCGGTTCGTATGAAGAATTCTGGCCCTATTACGTCGCCATGCACGCGCGGGCCGCGACCCGCTGGGTGCATCTGACGGGGACGCTGACCGGGCTCGCCGTCACCGTGTACGGGCTCGCGCGCGGCCGGAAGCGGTATCTCGCGGCGCTGCCGCTGATCGGGTACGGGACGGCCTGGCCCGCGCATTTCCTGATCGAGGGCAACAACCCGGCCACCTTCGGGCATCCCGCCTGGTCGCTGCGCGGGGATGCGCAGATGATCCGGATGATGCTGTCCGGGCGGGACGCGGAGCTGTCGGAGATCGCCGAGAAGTGGCTGACCGAGAACCGGTGACCCGGCCGGGGGTGCCGTGCCAGACTGCAACTGACGGATCGTCAGAAACAGTCGGGAGGGGCCTTGGAACGCGCGCGTACACCTGTGGTCGACGGGTGGTTCACCGAGAGCGGGCCGGACGGGGAGTTCCGGCTGCTCGGGACCCGCTGTTCGGCCTGTGCCTCGGTGTTCTTCCCCCGTGAGGACGCCTTCTGCCGCAACCCCGCCTGCCCGGGCGGGGAGTTGGCCGAGGTGCCCCTGTCCAAGCGGGGCCGGGTCTGGTCCTACACCGACGGGCGGTACCGTCCGCCCGCCCCGTACGTGTCCGATCCCGACGTGCCCTGGGAGCCGTACACCCTGCTCGCCGTGGAGCTGGCCGCCGAGCGGATGGTGGTCCTCGGGCAGGCCGCGCCGGGGGTGACGGTCGCCGATCTGGCGGTGGGCATGGAGGTCGAGGTCGTGCCGGGCGTGCTCGACGAGGCCCCCGGGACCGGAACCGTCCTCGCGACCTGGCGGTTCCGGCCGGTGGGGGTGGCCGGATGAGCCGCGAGGTCGCAGTGCTCGGCGCCGGTATGCACCCCTGGGGCAAATGGGGGCGCAGCTTCGTCGAGTACGGGACGGTCGCCGCCCGGGCCGCGCTCGCCGACGCCGGGCTGGAGTGGCGGGACGTCGGCTCGGTGGTGGGCGCGGACACCGTCCGCTCCGGCTATCCCGGGTACGTCGCCGGGGCCACCTTCGCGCGGGCGCTCGGCTGGCAGGGGGCCCGGGTGACCAGCGTGTACGCGGCGTGCGCCTCCGGGGCCCAGGCGATCGGGGCGGCCCGGGCGCAGATCCTGGCCGGGCTGGCCGACGTGGTGCTGGTGGTGGGGGCGGACGCGGCGCCCAAGGGGTTCTTCGCGCCGGCCGGCGGAGACCGGCCGGACGATCCGGACTGGCTGCGGTTCCGGGTGCTGGGGGCGACGAATCCGGCGTACTTCGGGCTGTTCGCGCGGCGCCGGATGGCCGTGTACGGGGATACGGCCGAGGATTTCGCGCTGGTCAAGGTGAAGAACGCGGCGGCCGGGCTGCTCAACCCGATGGCCCGCTACCGGAAGGCGGTGACGGCGGAGGAGGTGGCCGCCTCCGCGGTGGTGGCGGATCCGCTGCGGCTGCTGGACATCTGCGCCACCTCGGACGGGGCCGCGGCCCTGGTGCTGTGCAGCATGGAGTTCGCGCGGGCGCGCGGGGTGACCGATCCGGTGCGGATCCGGGCGGTGTCCACGGTCACGCCGACCTATCCGCGGACCGTGCTCGACCTGCCGGACATCGCCACCGACTCGGCCGTGGCGGTGGAGCCCGCGGCCGGCTCCTTCCGCAGCTCGATCGCCCGTGCCGCGTACGAGGAGGCCGGGCTCGGGCCGGAGGACCTGTCGCTGGCGGAGGTGTACGACCTGTCCACGGCGCTGGAGCTGGAGTGGTACGAGGACATCGGGCTGTGCGGGGAGGGCGAGGGGGCCAAGCTGCTCCGGGAGGGGGCGACCGCGCTCGGCGGCCGGGTGCCGGTCAACGCCAGTGGCGGGCTGGCCTCGTTCGGGGAGGCGGTGCCGGCCCAGGCGATCGCGCAGGTCTGCGAGCTGACCTGGCAGTTGCGGGGAACGGCCGGGGAACGGCAGGTTACGGGAGCCCGGGCCGGAATCACCGCCAACCAGGGGCTGTTCGGGCACGGGTCGGCGGTCGTCGCGGTCCGCTGAGCCGGCACGTGACCGGCCGCGGGCGGTCGTCTCGTATGCCCTGAACAGGCGGTGTTGTCCGAACGCTTGACGGCCCTGGGTGGCGGGTTCACACTGCGTCCACAGTCCCCCACGAGAGCTGCGGCCCGTACCCCAGTCGGCGGGGGTACGGGCCGCCTCCGCGCCCGGACCGGGCCCGGCCTGATCCGAAAGACAGGCCCCTAGGTCCGGGCCGGCTGACGGCGGTCCCGGGCCACCGTCATCGCGTGCTCCACGACTCCGACCAGGATGTCCTTGACCGACTCGCGGTCACGGGCATCGCAGAGCAGCAGCGGAACCCCCGGATCCAGGTCCAGCGCCTCCCGGACGGTGACCACCGGGTGGCGGTGGGCTCCGTCGAAGCAGTTGACCGCGACCAGGAAGGGGATCTCGCGCCGCTCGAAGTAGTCGATGGCGGCGAAGCAGTCCTCCAGACGGCGGGTGTCGGCGAGCACCACCGCGCCGAGCGCGCCCTGGGCGAGCTCGTCCCACAGGAACCAGAAGCGGTCCTGCCCGGGGGTCCCGAACAGGTACAGCACCAGGTCCTCGCGGAGGGTGATCCGGCCGAAGTCCATCGCCACGGTGGTGGTGCTCTTGGCCTCCACTCCCCTGGTGTCGTCGATTCCGCGGCCGGGTTCGGAGAGGGTCTCCTCCGTACGCAGCGGTCTGATCTCGCTGACCGCACTGACCAGGGTCGTCTTGCCGACCCCGAAGCCGCCCGCGACCAGGATCTTCAGGGTCAGCGGTTCGACCGGCGGCACGACGTGCATGCCGCCGCCGCGGCTAGAGCGCCCGAAGGCCATCGATCACCTCACGCAGAATGGATTCGTCGGGCAGTTCGGCCGGTGGTACCGGCCGGGTGACGTGGACCAGTTCCTCGTCGACGAGGTCGCCGATGAGGACCCGGACCACGCCGATGGGGAGGTCGAGTTCGGCCGCGAGTTCGGCGACCGACTGGGGGCGCTCCCGGCACAGCCCGAGGATGTCGGCGTGTTCCGGGGAGAGGGTCATGTCCCAGACGGGGTCGTCGGCCGCGGGTTCGGCGACGACCAGGGCGATCAGGTCGAGCCGGTGCTGGCCCGCGTGGCTGGTCCGGCCGCGGGTCATGGCGTACGGACGGACGACCGGACCGGCGTCGTCGTCGAACCAGTGGGCGTGCCCGGCCGGGCTGTTGTCGGCCTGTCCGCTGTCGAACGGTGCGGGATCGAACGGCCCGGTGCCGGCCGTGGTGGTGCCGGGGATGCCGACGGTGCCGGCGGGGTCCTGGCCTGAATCGCTCATGCCGTCCGACTCACCCGCCGGCGGGCAGTCCGGTGCGCGGCGCGGTCTTCAGATGGTCGCCCACCCGCTTGACCATCAGGGTCATCTCGTAGGCGACCTGCCCCACATCGGAGTCCGCGTCGGACAGTACGGCCAGACAGCTGCCGTCGCCCGCGGCCATGACGAAGAGGAAGGCCTCGTCCAGTTCCACCACCGTCTGGCGGACCGTGCCCGATTCGAAGTGCCGGCCGACGCCCTTGGCGAGGCTGTGGAAGCCGGAGGCCACGGCGGCCAGGTGCTCGCTGTCCTCGCGGGTGAGCTCCTTGGAGCTGCCGGTGGGCAGGCCGTCTCCGGACAGAACCACCGCCTTGCGGATGCTGCCGACCCGGTCGACCAGTTCGTCCAGGAGCCAGTTGAGCTGGCCGGCGCCCCGGCCCCGGCCGTCGTGCCCTGCGGTCTGCGGTGTGGTCATCGACCGTCCCCCTCGTTCTCGGACTGCTGTGCTTGCTTCTTGCGGCCTGCCGTCCAGCCCCGTTGGAGCGAGGACATCCGGCTCCGCACCTCCTCCGCGTCGCGGTCCGCCGGTGCGGGGGCGGGGGCCTCGGCGGCCGGCCCCTGCTTCAGCTGGGGTGCGAGGCTGGCCTGGCGGACCCGGCGGGGCAGGCCACCGGAGCCCGTTCCGGAGCCTTGCACCGGGGTCGGTTCGAGGCCGTTCCCGGTGCCATTCTTCCCGGAGCGGTGCGGGGAGTTCTTCCCGGGGGTCAGTCCGGGAGTCGTTCCGCCGTTTGTCGCAGGGTCCGTTGTGCCGTTTGTTGCGCTGTTCGTTGAGCTGTTCGATGCGCCGTTTGTCGTGGGGCGCGCGGCCGGGCCGGAACCGGTCGCGTTGTCCACCCGGCGGCCGTGTTCGGCGACCAGGGTCGGCGTACGGCGGCGGCGCGGCAGCGGCACCGCCCCGGCCCCCGGTCGCATGCCCTCGGGCCAGGGGCCGTCCAGCCGGGCGCTCTCCAGCCGGACCGGGCCGGTGGGCGGCAGCGGTTCCCGGTCCGCGCCGCCGGCCGGGAGCCGGTCCCCGGCGCGCTGCTCCGGGGTGCGGCGGCCCAGCAGGGTGCTGCGGGGGGTGCCGCCCGGAGGGGTCTCGTCGTCGAGGCTGGCCATGGCCGGGCGGCCTGCGCCCGCGCCCGGCCCGATGCCGGCCCCGTCGAGGGCGCCGAGGGCACCCCGGGCGGCGGGCTCGTCCAGGCCCAGCGCGCCCAGCGGGGCTTCCAGTTCGACCGGGCCGTCCAGCAGCCCGGCCGGTACCGGCCGCCGGGACGGCGTACCGTTTCCGCGGCTGCCGCGCCGGCCGGCCAGCGCACCCGCGGGACCTCCGGTGACCGCGGCCTTGGCCGGGCCGTCGAGCCGGAAGCCGATGCCGTTGGTGTCCGGGGCCTCGGTGAGCAGGGCTGCCGGAAGGAACACCACGGCGGTGGTGCCGCCGTACGGGCTGGGCTGCAGCGAGACCTTGACCTCGTGCCGCTGGGCCAGCCGGCTGACCACGAACAGGCCGAGCCGGTCGGTGTCGGACAGCTCGAATTCGGAGGTCTCGGCGATCCGCAGGTTGGCGTCGAGGAGTGCCTCGGGGGTCATGCCGAGGCCGCGGTCGTGGATCTCCAGGGTGAATCCGTTGGCCACCTGCTCGCCGTGCACGGCGACGGCGGTGTGCGGGGGCGAGAACACCGTGGCGTTCTCGAGGAGTTCGGCGACGAGGTGGGTGATGTCGGCGACGGCGGGGCCGGAGATGCCGAGCCGGGGCAGCCGCCGGACCTCGATCCGCTCGTAGTCCTCGACCTCCGCGACGGCCGCCCGTACGACGTCCATCAGCTGGACCGGCTTGCGCCACTGGCGGGACGGGGCGGCGCCGGAGAGGATCACCAGGCCCTCGGCGTGGCGGCGCATGCGGGTGGTCATGTGGTCGAGGCGGAAGAGGTCGGCGAGTTCCTCGGTGTCCTCGGTGCGGCGCTCCATGGTGTCGAGCAGGGTGAGCTGGCGGTGCAGCAGGACCTGGTTGCGGCGGGCCAGGTTGACGAAGACCTCGGAGACCCCGCGCCGGAGCTCGGCCTGCTTGACGGCGGCCTCCACGGCGGCACGCTGGAGGGTGTTGAGGGCCTGGCCCACCTGGCCGACCTCGTCCTTCTCGTACTCCAGACGCGGGGCCTCGGTTTCGATGTCCACGTGCTCGCCGGCGGCGAGGCGGCGCATCACGGCGGGCAGCCGGACGCCGGAGGCCTCGTGGGCCTCCTTGCGGAGCCGGGAGAGGTCCCGGACCAGGTCGCGGCCGATGCGGACCGAGAGGATCAGCGAGACGATCAGGGCGAGGAAGCCGAGGATGCCTGCGACGGCCGCCTTGACCAGGACGTTCATGGCGACGGGCTCGACGCGCTTCTGGTACGCGTCGCCGGCTGCGGTGCCCATCGTGGCGAGGCTGTCCAGGACCCGGGTGGAGGCCTCGTCCCACTGTGCGGCGGTGGGGATGCGCGGGTTCTTGACCGGGCCGGAGGCGACGATCTTGTCCTCGGCATCGCGCAGCGGCTTGGTCTCGGCGCCGGACCAGTACTGCTCGAAGTTGTCGCGCTCGTCGGCCGGGAGGACGGCGAGGTTGAACTCGTAGAGCAGTTCGCGCTTGGCCATCAGGTCGGAGACGGCGCGGGTGTCCTCGGGGCCGAACCGCTTGGCGGCGAACGCGGCGGCGATGATGGCGTCCTGCCGGGAGAGGGTCTCGCGGGCCCGGGTGATGCCGACGAGGGCGCGGCCCTGCTTGTCCATCTCGACGTCCTCCAGTGCGTGGAGGTTCATCAGGAATTCGTAGCAGGGGTCGACGAGCCGGTTGTAGAGCTCCAGGGCCTGGGCGGGGTCGAGGGCGGTCTGGTCGACGTTGGCGCGCAGCGCGCCGAGGTCGCGGAAGCCGTCGAGGATGGAGTCCAGGCGCTGTTTGGCGGCGGGGGTGAGGTCTTCGGAGACGTCGGGGTCGGAGGCGTTCGCGGCGACCTCGCGGACGATCTCGTCGGTGGCGGCGCGGCGCTTGGTGAGTTCGGTGGTGGCGGCGGAGGCGCGTGGATCGCCGAGGACGACGAGTGTCTGCCGGCGTTCCTTCTGGATGACGCGGACGACGTCCTCGACCGGGTAGCCGATCCGGTTGATGACGGCGGCGACGTCGAGGAGTTGGACGGCCTGACGGCCGGTGAGGACGGTGGCGAAGCCCCAGAGGGCGGTCAGGGAGACGAGCGGCACAAGGAGCAACGCCACGATCTTCCGGCGGATGGACTTCCCGCGAAAGCGCATGGGCTCCACAGCCTCCCCCAGCTCAACCCCGCTGCTGGGGGTCGGTGTTCCGTCAATCAAACGGCGTGAGCCTACTACTGCCGGGTGAAGGGCTCGAAGGGGTGTCCGGACGTTTTCAGCCGGTGCTGCGGACGAAGATCACGAGTTGTCCCTTAGTTCCCGTCAACAGAGGACCGTTATGTGGCAGATGACACTTGGTGAGGTATCGGCTCCCGTAGCCTGATGGATGGCTGGAATTGTTCGTTCCGGGGGTCTGTTGCGGGGAATCCGGCAGGCTTGTGGGAGGTCTTGGGACGGTGGCACGCATGGCGGGCCGTGTGGTGGGGAGGGAGGGGAGCATGGGCAGCGAACACCCGGACCGGCGGGAGGACCACGAGGCGGCGGTCCGGCTGCCGCGGCAGGGCCTGTGGGTGGCGGAGCCGGCCGCCCGGCCCCGGATGCCGGACCCGGTCCGGACCGCGGCGGTGCGGGCGGTGCTGATCGTGGCCGTGACCCTCACGCTGGCCACGATCACCTTCTTCCTGGCGCTGACGGGCTCCTGGCTGGCCCTGCCCATGGTGCTGATCTCGGTGGCCGGGACGATCGTGGGCACCTGGGGCGTGCTGGATGTATGGATCACCCGGCAGATGTGGAAGCAGCGGTACGGGGTGGTGTCGGTGCCGAGCAGTACGGCGCGGGGGCGCCGGGGCGCACCGGAGCCCGCCTACGGCTCGGCGTACGCCCCGCAGCCCGCCCCGCCGCACCCCGGACACCCGGGGCACGGCCCCGGCCACGGCCCCGGTCCGGGATCGCAGCCGGGCGGCCTGCGCCGCGCCTGACGGGGCCTCAGGACTCAGGCCTCAGGGCTCAGGACTGCGGGGTCTTGCGGAACATCCGGGTGGCGGTGATCTCGCCGTGGATGGTCTCGCCCTCCGTTGCCTGCTGCGGCAGCCCCGGCCGCAGGTGTTCCTCCACGCTGATGTACTTCAGGCCCGCCCGCAGGTCCGCGTCGTTGCGCAGGCGGATCACCAGCGGGAACTCCGCCAGCGCCGTCGTGTCGAACAGCCCCGTGGTGTAGAGGAGCTGCACGCCCAGCGCGTCGGACACGGCCCGCTGGAGTTCCAGCAGGTAGGTGGCGTTGGCCCGGCCGATCGGGTTGTCCAGGAACAGCGTGCCCGCGTGCCGGTGCTTGTCCCGGCCCCGGTCGTTGCTGCGCAGCGCCGCCATCGTGCAGTACAGGGCGATCGCCGCGGTCAGCAGCTGGCCGCCGGAGAACACGTCGCCCATCTGCCCCACCGGGACCCGCTCGGCGCGCAGCACAGCGTCCGGCTTGAGGATCTCCACCGAGATGCCGCGCGGCTCCAGCGCCGCCTGCACCCCGCGCAGCAGCAGGGACATGCCGTCGCGACGGCCCTCCCCGAAGGAGGCGTTCTTCTTGACCGCGGAGCGGGTGGCCTCGTCGATGACCTCGCCGAGCCGCTCCGTCAGGGTCGCCTGGTCGGGCTCCTCGAAGCGGATCCGCAGGAACTCCTGCCCCGACCACTCCCCCAGTCCCTCGGGCAGCTGGGACAGGCGCTGCGCGGAGCGCAGGGTGGCCAGGGCGGACTCCACCAGGCCCCGCAGCCGGTCCACGATGCTGTCGCGGTTGCGTTCCAGCTGCTCCAGCTCGTCGGTCAGCACCCGCAGGCGGGGCGCGAAGGCCGCCGCCCAGGCGGCGGCGTGCTCCGGCAGGGCGGATGCGGGCAGTTCGCGGATCTGCTGGCGGGCGGGGGTGCGTACCTGCTCGTAGCGGGTGGAGTTGGCGTGCCGTACGAGGATGTCGGAGGCCTCCCGGACCGCGGCCTCGGCGGCGGACAGGTCGGTGGTGCAGCCGCGCAGGGAGCGGCGGGCCTCGGCGGCGGACTGCCGGGCCTCCTCCAGGGCGCCCGGGTAGGGGGTCTGGTCCTGCGCCTCGTCCTCGGCGGCCCCCTGGTGCGTGTGGTCCCGCAGTTGGTCCCGGAGCTGGGCGGCGGTCTCGTCGAAACCGCCGGCGCCGTCCTCGGCGGCCCGGTGGGCGCGCAGCAGCTCGGCATGGGCGGCGCGGGCCGATTCCACGGCGGCGGTGTGGGCGGCCAGCTGGGCGGTGGAGGTGCGCAGCAGCACCTGGGCCTGCTCCACCTGCTCCGGGACCAGCTCCTCGGGGAGGTCGGTGTGCGCCCCGCCGTCGGCCGGGGCCAGGCGTTCGGCCTCGCCGCGCAGTCGGCCGAGCTGCTCGCTGGCCGTGCTCGCGCGGGACTCCAGCATCTGCACGAGGGACTCGGCGCGGGCCGCCGCGGCCTGCCGAGACGGGCCGTCGGCGCCGTCGGTGCCCTCGAGGAGCTGGGCGGCGCGGGTGCGGACCTTGTTGGTGAGGCGGTCGAGTTCGGCGGTGGCGGCGCTCTCGTCGCTCTCCGAGCGGGCCTGCTCGGCGCGCAGGTCGGCGCCGACGCCGACCTTCTCGTAGAGCTGGGAGGCGGCCCGGTAGGCCTCGCGGAGGTCGGGCAGGGCGGCGCGCTGCGGCTGGTCCTCCTCGGGCGGGAGATCGGATACGCCGGCGATCTCGGCGCGCTCGGCCCGCAGGGCGCGGGCGGTGCGGCGGGCGTCGTCGGCGGCCCGCTGGGCGGCGCGGCGGTCCTCGTCGGCGGCCCGGGCGCGGTCCAGGCAGACCTCGGCGCGGGCCTCGGACTCGGCGGCCTCGTCGGCGAGTTCGCGGACCTTGGCCTGCCAGCCGGCTCGTTCGCGAAGCCGGAAGGCGAGTCCGGCGAGGGCGTCGGCCGCGCGGCGGGCCCGCTGGGCGGTCTCCTGGCGCTCCTCGCGGACCCGGGCGGCGTCGGCGGCGGCCTCGTCGGCCTCGGCGCGCACGGTACGGGCCTCTGCCAGCTCGGCCTCGGCCTCCACGGCGAACGCGCGGGCGGCGACGGCCTGTTCGCCGAGTTCGGCGAGCCGGCCGGGCGGACAGCCGGTACGCCAGGACGTGAGCCGGGCGGCCAGCTCGCGGTCCCCGGCGAGGCGGGCGGCGAGGTCCCGGATCTCGGTGTCGCGGGCGCCGGCCCGGGTCCGCAGGGCCTGGCGCTCCTCGTCGGCGGCGTGCTCGTCGTGCATGGCGGGGTTCGGCGGCACCAGAAACACCCCGCTGTCACCGGCCGCGTCGGCCGGCGGTACGGGCGCCAGCAGGGCGGCGGCGGTGCCGACGGCCACGGTGGACCGGGGCAGCAGGGCGGCGCCGGCCAGTACCTCGCGGGCCCGGGCGTGGGTGTCGGGCTCGGTGATGACGACGCCGTCGACCAGCTCGGGCCGGGCGGCGAGCACGGCGGCGTGGTCGGCGGGGTCCACGGACTGGGCGAGGTAGCGCCAGCCGGGCAGGGCGGGGATGCCGTGTTCGCCGAGGTACTCGACGGTGGCGAGGACGTCGGGGCCGGGCGGCAGCAGGCCGCCGTCGCCGAGCGCGCCGAGGATGCGGGCGTCGTCGGCGGCGGCGGTCCGCAGCTCGAAGAGCTGGCGTTCCGCTGCTGCGACCCCGGTGTGGAGGAGCTCGCGCAGGTCGTCGGCGTTCCGGTCGAGCGCTTCGGGGCCGAGGCCCCGGCCGGCCGGGCCGGAGCCGGTGTCAGTGTCGGCGGCGGCTTCCCGCGGGTGCGGGAGGACGAGGTCCGGGGCCTCCGGGAGGCCCAGGAGTTCCGCGAGGCGGGGTGAGTCCGCGATGGCGGCGGCCGTACGGCGTTCGGCTTCGTGGGCGGCTTCGGCGGCGGCTGCCGCATCCGCGGCACGGGCGGCGGTCAGTTCGGCGCGGGACTCGCCGGCCGCGGCCTCCCGGGCCGCCGCGGACGCGGTACGGGCGGCCTCGCGCGCCTCGTCCCAGGCGGCGACGGCGGTCTTCTCCGCGTCGCTGGCGGCCAGCGCGGCCCGGGCCGGGTCGGCGTCGGGGGCGGAGTCGTCCAGCCAGCCCGCCCGGACGGCCTCGGCAGTCTCCTGCTCGACCTCGGACAGCCGGGCCCGCAGGTGCTCCGCCTCGCTGCGGGCGCGCTGGGCGGCGGTGGCGGCGGCCGTGGCGTCGCGGTGCGCGGTCTCGCCGGCCTCCTGGAGCGCGGCGGAGCGCTCCTCCTCCTCGTTCGCGACCCGCTCGCCGTCCTCGGCGGCCGTGTGCAGGGCCCGTACCAGCTGTGCGGCGGCCGTCGCCCGGGCCGCCAGCGCCGGGGCGGCGTCCCGCTCGGCCTCGCGGATCGCGGCGGCGACCCGGGCGGAGCGGTCGGCGGCGGCCCGGTGCCGGAGCACGGTCTCGGCGGCCTGCCAGGCCGCGTGCAGGGTACGGGCCTCCAGGAGCTCGCGGCGCTGCGCGGTGGCCGCCTTGTCGGCGACGGTCAGGGCCAGCGAGGCGTGCCGGTAGGCCAGTTCGGCGGCGATGGCGGCGCTCCGGTCGCGGGCCGATTCCGCCGCGGTGACCTCGTGGGCGGCGCCGGTCACCCGCTGGGCAAGGTCGGCCGCCCGGGCCCGCTCCTCCGTGGCGCGAGCGGACAGGCGGCGGGCCAGGGTGCGGGTGCGGCGCTCCGCGCCCGCATGGACGTCCCGGCTGCGGGAGCGGCTCTCGGCCGCCTCCACGATCCGGGTGAGCAGGTCCACCGAGCCCGCGGTGAAGTCGCGTTCGGCCATCAGCTCGGCCCGGCGGCCCAGCTTGTTGCCGAAGCCGTGGACGAGGTCGGCCAGCCCGTCGGTGTCGCGGGTGTCGGTGACCGCGCGCAGCAGCAGGTCGGTGAAGTCCGAGTCCTTCTTGACCGCGAACAGGCCGGCGGCCTCGCCTTCGTCGGCGTTCATCTCCCGCTGGTATCGGAAGAGTTCGGGGTCGAGGCCGAGTTCGGTGAGGTGCTCGTTCCACCGGTCGTGGATCTCCTCGAAGGAGACCTCCAGGTGCGGGTAGGCCTTGCCGGCCTCGGTGAGGGCGTCCCGGAAGCCCTTCATGGTGCGGCGGCGGCCCTGCGCGCCGGAGGCTCCCTCGACGGGCGGCCGGACGGCGGTGGCCTCGGCGACGGGGAGGCTGTCGAGGCTGAGGCCCGGGCCGGGCCGGAAGGAGTACCAGGCCTCGGCGAACTTGCGCGGGTCGTTGGAGACCTGACGGCCGCGCCATTCGCTGACCTTGCCGACGACCACGCACTCGCCGGTCTGGGTGTGCTGCCATTCCAGCGCGACGTGGCCGCAGTCGTCGGCGAGCAGGAACTTGCGCAGCACGCCGGAGCTGGCGCCGCCGAGGGTGTTGCGGTGACCGGGCAGCATCACCGAGAAGATCAGCTTGAGGAGGACGGACTTGCCGCCGCCGTTCTCCAGGAAGAGCACCCCGGCGGGCGCCGGCCGACGCGGCGGACCCGACGGCTCCTCCTCGAAGAACTCCGCCTGTGTCGGGGCCGGGTGGGGCACCGGCTCGCCGACTCCCCGCAGGTCCAGCACGGTGTCGGCGTAGCGCGCACCGGCGGGACCGATGGAGTAGAGACGGATCCGGGACAGCTCGTACATGGCGGCGGACTCTCGTTGTTTCTGGGTGTTGTCGGTGCGTTCTCGGTACGTGGGGCAGGTGGCTCAGGCGTGGAACGGCAGGCCGGCGTCGGCCACCAGGTCCAGGTCGTCGCCCTCGGGCGGCGGCAGCAGGGTCGCGGAGCCGTCGCCGACGGGCACCACGCCGAGGTCGAGGAGCTCGGCCATCGCGGCGCTGCCGGCCATGTCGCGGACCTGGAGCTGGTAGCGGGGGGTGGTGCGGTACGTGCCTCCGGCCTCGTCGCCGGTGCGCTGGAGGAAACCGGACTCGGTGAGGAAGGCGGCGGCCTTGCCGACGATGCCGGTGGTGGAGCCGGCCAGGCGGCGGGCGTCCTTGGTGGCGCCGGTCGCACTGCGGCGGGTGTACACCCGCCAGGCGGCCTCCAGGCCGGGGGCGTCGGTCGCCGGGTCGGTGTTCTCGCCGAGCTCCTCGGCGCGGTCCTCCAGGCGGCGGCAGGCCTGCCGGACGAAGGCGTCGACGCCGTTGACGGTGATCCGGCCGATGTAGCCGTCGTCGGCGAGGTCCTCGGGGCGGGGGAAGGCGAGGGCGGCGACGGCGAGATGGGCGAGGCCGTGGAGGAAGCGGTCGCCGCCGTCGGCGGAGGTGCGGCGGGCGTAGTCGCCCATCCGTACGGCGAAGACGGAGTCCTCGCCGGCGGCGACGGCCATGCCGGCGCGCGGGGAGACCTCGAGGACGACCAGGCCGAGCCCGGTGGCCACGGCGTCGGCGAGCCGGCCGAAGGCGGGGTCCTCGCGGTAGCGGCGGAGCAGGTCGGCGTAGTCGGCGTCGCGGGCCGGGAGGAGCTTGGGCTGCAGGCCGTACGCGACGAGTCGGGCGGCGTCGGCGGCATCGGCGGGGGTGAGCACGGCGGGGCCGGCGGGGCCGGCCTGGGCGGTGGGGCCGGCAGGGCTGGGCTGGGCAGTGGGGCCGGCCTGGGCGGTGGGCTCGGGCGTGGGCTCGCTCCACGTGGGGTGCTCGGCGTGGGTCTCGCTCACGGCTGGGGCTCCTTGGGGGTGGTGGTCAGTGCGGTGGTCCGGTGCGGGGGCAGGGTTGCTCCCCCACCCCGCCCCTTCCCGAAACCGGGGGCAAGCCCCCGGCCCCCGGGCCGGGCCGCGGCCCAGGACTGCGCCCGGCTCCGCCGGCGCACAGGGGCGCAGCCCCGGAAGGCGGGGCCGGGCTCCGCCGGTCCGGCGCCCGGCAGGGCGGAGCGAACACACGGCGCCGCCACGGAGGCGGGCTCCGCCGGGGTGCCGGGCCCGGCCGGGGAGGCAGGCAGCCGAGGGGAGGCGGAGAGGGGGGTCATGAGGACTCCGCTCGGGCTGCGGCCATGCCGGCCGCGTCGAGGAGGGCGGTGCCCACGATCAGGTCGGCGCCCCCGAACTCCGGGTCGTCGAGCACCGTGCCGTCGTCCACCGCGAACAGCAGCCGCTCCTCCCCCTGCCGGTACGCCGTACCGACCGCCGGGCTCGCCGCGTGCACCGCGAGCAGCGCCACCAGGTACGGCAGATCCGGGTCCTGCCGGCGGGCCTCGGCGAGCAGACCGGACAGCCGTCGCGGGGCGTCGTGCGGCAGGTCGAGCAGCTCCATGGCGGAGGCGAGCTGCTCCTCGCTGAACCGGCTGTCGTCGGGGGTGGCGATCAGGTCGGGCTCGGGCATCTCCGCGCCGAGGTGCTCCCGCTCCAGGGGCGGGGTGAGGAGGATCTCCACGAGATCGGCGACCCGTACGGAGACGGGCGTCCGCAGGCCGGTGCCGGCGGCGAAGAAGGCGTCGGTGACCCGGGTGGCCTGCTCCAGGGGCAGCGGCAGCACAGGGGCCACGAGCTGCCCGTACAGGTCGATGCCGGAGCGCGGCGCGGGCGGCGCGAAGGCCTGCCGGTCCTGCTCGGCGCGGAACAGCGGCCCGGCTTCGAGGAGCCTGGACTGGAGCTGGGTGTGCCGGCGGATGCAGTCCTTGACGATGTCGACGAGCTCGGCGGCGCGGCGCTTGTGCTCGGCCGTCTTCGCGTCGGATCCGGCTTCCGCCTCGTCCCGCGCCTTGCGGATGTTGGTGAGGATCGCGTTCTCGTGGCGGTACCGGTCGGCGACGTGGTCCAGCGCCTCGGCGATCATGTCGGGCACGGCCTGGAGCCAGTCCACGGCGCGGACGTTGCGCCGGGTGGCGTCCAGGGTGCGGCGGAGCGTCTCGGCGTACTGGACGGTCCGGTACCGGGCCTGTTCGGCGGCAAGCTGGGCGTCAGCGAGCCGGCCCCGGCTGATCAGGACCTCCAGCTTGACCTCGGCGGCGATCTGGGCGCTGGTCACATCCGTGTCAAGAGCGCCGACCAGCACGTTGACGGCCTCGTCGGTGGTGCGGAGGTAGACCGTGCCGCCGGGTCCGGGGACCTCCTCGATCAGCTTGAAGTCGTAGTCGCGGCGGACATAGACGCCATCGGGGCCGAAGGTGCCGTAGATGGCGCGGAAGCCGCGGTCGACGCTGCCGACGTTGATCAGGTTCTCCAGCACCCAGCGGGCCACCCGCTCGTGTTCGGCAGCGGGCCGGGCGGGGGCCTGGGCGGCGACGCGCGGGAGCAGCCGGGCCACTATCTGCTCGTGGTCCGCACCGGTGTCGAAGTCCATGTTGAGCGTGACCAGGTCGATCGCGGCGAGCGCGACCTCCGCCATGGCGTAGACCCCGTACTCGCCCGCCAGATTGGCCTTGCGGACGTCCAAGTCGTGCAGCGGGGCCGTGCATGCGAGCGCGCGCAGCCGCCGGGCCAGGCCCTCGTCGGCGGCCGGGCCCGGAGCCGGGGACGGGAGGGTCTTCGCCGGGGGAGGAAACGTCACGACGGAAAGATTAGGCGCTGACCCTGACAACCACCCAAACGGCACGGTTCGGCCGGATCGTCCCGGACCGCACGGGGTCCGGTGCCGGGCTGCTCTACGCTCACCGCATGGCTCCCATGATCACACCTTCGGACCCGGTTCCGGACCCGGTGCCGGACTTGGTCGTCGACCTGAACGCCGATCTCGGCGAGGGCTTCGGCCGGTGGACGCTGACCGACGACGAGGCACTCCTGTCGGTGGTGACGAGCGCCAACGTGGCCTGCGGTTTCCACGCCGGGGACCCCTCCATCATGCGGCGCGTGTGCGAGCTGGCCGCCGAGCGGGGCGTACGGATCGGCGCCCAGGTCTCGTACCGCGACCTGGCCGGGTTCGGGCGGCGGGCGATGGACGTGCCGCCGCAGGAGCTCGCGGCAGAGGTGGCGTACCAGATCGGCGCGCTGGAGGTGTTCGCGCGGGCGGCCGGCTCCCGGGTGTCGTACGTGAAACCGCACGGCGCGCTCTACAACCGGACCGTGCGCGATGCCGGCCAGGCGGCTGCAGTCGTCGCGGGCGTCCGGCTGGCCGCCGGGCCGGGGGCACCGCTGCCGGTGCTGGGCCTGCCGGGATCGCAGCTGCTGGCGGCGGCCCGGGAGGCGGGGCTGGAAGCGGTGCCGGAGGCCTTCGCGGACCGCGCGTACACCCCGGAGGGGACGCTGGTGCCGCGCGGCGAACCGGGGGCGGTGCTGCACGACCCGGAGGCGGTGGTGGCCCAGGCCCTGGCCCTCGTACGGGGTGGTGCGGGGCGTTCGCTGTGCCTGCACGGGGACACCCCGGGGGCGGCGGAGCTCGCGCTGCGGGTGCGGCGGGCGCTGGCCGAGGCGGGCGCGAGGGTGGAGGCGTTCACGTGACGGGCCGCCCGCACGTGACGGGCGCGGAGGTGGCGGGCTTGCCGGTGCGGGTGGTGCAGGTGGTGCGGGTGGTTCCCGTGGGGGCGGAGGCGCTGCTGCTGGAGGTGGACTCCGCGGCGGAGGTGGCCGCGCTGCACGCGGAGGTGCTGCGCCGGCGGGCGGCGGGCGAGCCCGGGCTGGAGGGCGTACGGGATGTGGTGCCGGCCGCCCGGACCGTGCTCATCGACGGGGTGGCCGCGCCGGAGGCGCTGGCGGCCCGGATCGCCGAATGGCGGGTGCCGCCGCTGGCGGAGAGCGAAGGCCCCGAGGTCACGGTGCCGGTGCGGTTCGACGGGCCGGACCTGGCGGAGGTGGCCGGGCACTGGGGGGTGACGGCCGGGGAGGTGGCCCGGATCGTGACCGCCACCCCGTTCCGGGTGGCGTTCTGCGGTTTCGCGCCCGGATTCGGCTATCTGACCGGGCTGCCGGAGCGGTTCCACCTGCCACGGCGGGCGACCCCGCGTACCTCCGTACCGGCCGGCTCGCTGGCCCTGGCGGGCGAGTACGCGGGGGTGTACCCGCGCTCCTCGCCCGGCGGCTGGCAGTTGGTCGGCCGCACCGACGCGGTGCTGTGGGACCTGACACGGGAGCCGGCGGCGCTGTTCGCTCCGGGGGTGCGGGTGCGGTTCGTGGAGGCGGGGGCGTGATGGCGGAGGGCGTCGGCCGGGGCTTGGCGGTGGTGCGGGCCGGGTCGCTGACCACGGTTCAGGATCTGGGGCGGCCCGGGTACGCGCACCTGGGGGTGCCCCGGTCGGGGGCGCTGGACACCGAGGCGCATGCGCTGGCCAACCGGCTGCTGGGCAACCCTGCGAGTGCGGCCACGCTGGAGACCACGCTGGACGGGGTCGCGCTGCGCGCGGTGGGCGCGGTGACGGTGGCGGTGACGGGTGCGCCGTGTCCGGTACGGGTGGCCGGGCGCCCGGCGCCCTGGGGTGCGCCGGTACGGCTGCCGGACGGGGCGGTGCTGGAGGTGGGCGCAGCGGCGTACGGGGTGCGGAGCCATGTCGCGGTGCGGGGTGGCTTCGCCGTACCGGAGGTGCTGGGCAGCCGGGCCACGGATCTGCTGTCGGGGCTCGGGCCGCCGGTCCTGACGGCCGGGACGGTCCTGCCGGTGGGACGGCCCTGGGGCCCGGTCGCGGGCGCGGACACACTGCGGGTGCCGGCGCCGCCGGCCGAGCTGGTACTGCCGGTGCGGCCGGGGCCGCGGGCGGACTGGTTCACCGAGGAGTCGGTGGCGGCCCTCGCCCGTGGGGCGTACCGGGTCTCCTCCGCGGGCAACCGCATCGGCCTGCGCATCGAGGGCGGCCCCGCCCTGGTCCGCGCCCGCGGCGGGGAACTCCCGAGCGAGGGCATGGTCCTGGGCGCGGTCCAGGTCCCTCCGGACGGCCTCCCGGTGATCTTCCTGGCCGACCACCCGGTGACAGGCGGCTACCCGGTCCTCGGCGTGGTCCCGCGCCATGCCTTGGGCGCGGCGGCTCAGGCGAGGCCGGGGGTGGGGGTGCGGTTCGTGGTGGGTTGAGGGGGGTTTCTACCTGGGCGGGGTCAGGTGGTGTCCGGGGGCTGCCCGTCAGTCCCAGTGTCTTTCCGTGTCGGCCGTCGGTCTCAAGGGCGCTCCTTCGTCGCGTCGCTTCGCGATTCCGCTTCGCTCCACCCTTGACCCCGCCGTCCGCCCCGGAAAGACAAGGACTGTCGGGAAGCCCCCGGAGGGAGGGCCGGCATGGGGAACGTGTCCCAGATACGGCCACGCGAGGGCGGCCGGGCAGCGGCTCCCGCCCGACCGGCCGCCCTTGCGGGCGGAGAGCTCCATTTCCCCGAAGCCCCAGCTCAATTGGCCATACCAGACCATGGGCGCAACCGATCGCTACGCACTCCGCCCGGAATAGCGTCCCCGGACCGGCCGTGGCCGAACATAAGCCGCCAACGACCACTACACGCTCCTGCCGACAGGCGACAGACAGACCGGCCGTGGCCGGACACAGGCCGCCAACGACCACTACACGCTCCTGCCGACAGGCGACAGACAGACCGGCCGTGGCCGGACACAGGCCGCCAACGACCACTACACGCTCCTGCCGAC
>NZ_JBEOXT010000056.1:0-11451 GCF_040296685.1 Streptomyces sp. NPDC002054 | reverse complement strand
CCGACAGGCGACAGACAGACCGGCCGTGGCCGGGCATGGGACGCCAACGACTGCTACGAACTCCGGTGGTGAGGCGGCAGGCGGACCGGCCGTGGCCGGACAAAGAAGGCCATCGATCGCTACGCACTCCGGTGGTCGAGTGGCAGGCGGACCGGTCGTGGCGGACAAGGAGGGCCACCGGCCACCACACCCTCCGGTGGTCGGGGACGGACGGGGTCAGGGGGTGAAGGCGTTGGCGTTCTCGGTGGCCCATTGGGGGAAGGGGCGGGCGGGGTGGCCGGTGACGCGTTCGACCGTGTCGATCACTGTCTTCCCCTCCGGCGGAGTGTTCTTGAAGATGTCGATCAGCCAGGCCACCGTTGCCTCGTCGAGACCGTCCGCGCTGTGTTGCGCCGCGACCTCGTCCTCCGACAGTTCCACCAACCGGATCTCACGACCGACAGCGGCGGCAATCGCGGCGACCTTGTCGCGCACGGTCAGGGCCTGCGGTCCGGTGATCAGGTAGTCCTGACCTGCATGGCCGTCCTCGGTGAGGGCGATCGCGACGACCGCGCCGATGTCGGCCTCGTGGACCATGGCGCTGAGGCCGTCGATGAACGGAGCACGGACGGTGTTCTCGCCGAGGATGGAATCCGCCCAGCCCAGCGCATTCGCCATGAACTCGACCGGCCGGACCACCGTCCAGTCGAGGCCACTCCCCCGGACGGCGTCCTCGAGGGGTGTGGGGCCTCCGCCGTGCAAGACGGTCACCCGCTTCACTCCGGCTTTCCGCACTTCTTCGACGATCTCCGGACCGGTGGCCAAGGGCTCGTATCCCGCACCGGTGAACGTGATCAGGTGGAGGCCGACGACACCCTCGAGTGCCGGTCCGAGCCCCTTGGGATCGGTGAGGTCACCGCGTACGACCTCCACGCCCGCCGGAAAGTCCGCCGCCGAGGGGTTGCGCGTCAGCGCGCGCACCGCGTGCCCGCGTTCCTGGAGCTCGCGGACCACCTGGCGCCCCACACTCCCGGTCGCACCGGTCACGAGATACGTCTGGGTGTCTGTCGTCTTCGTCATGCCCTCAACCTACGAACCCTTGCGGTCAACTTCTGTCCGCAACGGCTCACCGGCCCATGTGCGCCCGGCCACGGCCGGTCCGTATGTCGCCTGACGGCAGAAGCGCGTAGCGATCGGTGGCGGCTTATGCCCGGCCACAGGCAGTCCGCGTGTCGCGCGACCACCGGAGGACGCAGTGGCCACTGGCGGCTTATGTCCGGCCACGGCCGGTCCGGAGACGCCAAACCGGCCGGAGCGCGTAGCGATTTGGCGCGCCCCATGGCCTGGCCTCGCCAAATGGTCCGGGCTTCGAGGAAATGGAGCTCTCCGCCCGCAAGGGCGGCCGGTCGGGCGGCAGCCGCTGCCCGGGCACCCCCGCGTGGCCGCATCTGGGCACCTGCCCCCATGCCATCCCCCCGGGGGCCGCCCGACAGTCCTTGTCTTTCCGGGGCCGACCGGTCGGTCAAGGGTGGAGCGAAGCGGAATCGCGAAGCGACGCGACGAAGGAGCGCCCTTGAGGGACCGGACGGACACGGAAGGACAGTGAGGACTGACGGGCAGCCCCCGGGCACCTACTCGCTCCCGTCCAGGAGAAAACCCCCAACCCCCGCCCCCGCCCCGCAACCGGACGGGGCCGCAGCCTGGGCAGGCCGTCCCCCACCCCGATTGTCGGCAGGGCGGGGCTCCGCCCCAGCCAGCCCAGCGGCGGGCACCGCTCAACAGGCCGGCAAGCCCGCGCTGCGGGCCCCGGAGCCGCGGCTCCGGGTCTGGGCTCCGCCCAACGGAGGCAAAGCACCCCGCCCCGCTACCGGACCCGCCCCGCCAAAGCCCGCAGGGGGGCGGGCGGGAAACACCGCCCCGCCCCGGCTCCGAGAGGGGGGCAAAGGAGCGGGCCCGCGCCGGAAGCCCCGTACGCCCAGCCGGGCAAAGGAGCGGGCCCGCGCCGGACGCCCCGCCCTACATCGCCCGCTCCGCCCCCGGCGCCATTCTGTTGCGGACCGCCGACTGGACTTCCTCCTCCTCCGCCGGGTCCGCCGCCAGGCGGCGGAGGCGGTCGGCCACGCGGGCGTCCGCCGTTTCGGCGTGGTGGGCCGCGACCTCGCGGGTGGACTCCTCGCAGTCCCACAGGCATTCGACGGCGAAGCCCGCCGCGAAGCAGGGGTCCGTGGCCGCCAGGGCGCGGGCCGCACGGCCGCGCAGGTGCGAGGAGGCGGTCTCGCGGTAGATATGGCGCAGCACCGGTGCCGCGCAGCCGATCGAGAGCCGGCCCGCGCCGTCGACCAGCGGGAAGAGCGAGAGGGAATCCGGGCCTGCGGCGCGGACGGTGGAGCGGAGGGCGGAGAGGACCAGGGTGGCGTCCTCCGGGCCGCCGTGGTCGGCGAGCAGGGTGGCCGCCGCCTCGCCGAGGGCGTCGGGGCGCTGCGCCCAGATCCGGGCGCGGTCCACGGCCGAGGGGCCGGTCATGCGCCGATAGGCGGCGATGGCCGGCTCGTCGCCGGCGGCTTCGATGAGGTCGAGGACGGCCGGGTTCTCCGGCTCGGCCAGGACGAGGTGGTGCAGCGCGGTGGCGCGGGCGGCCTCGCCGGCCGCGCCGGCAGCCGCGGCGAGGATCCGGGGGCGGTCCTCGGCGGTGGCTACGGCGGCCAGACAGCGGGCGGCCGGCACATGCAGCGGGGTGCCGCGGCGCAGGCCTTCGGCGGCCCATTCGAAGACGGCTTCGACGCTCCAGCCGGGGCGGGGTCCGTCGGCCGTCAGCTGGCGCTGCCAGCGGGAGAAGGAGCCCTGCTCGCGGGCGGCCCGCAGCCGGGCGCCGTACTCGGGCAGTGCCTCCCACAGGCTCCACGGGCGCGGTTCGTAGGCGTCGCGGACGGCGGCGGCCAGCCGCGCCTCACCTTCCGGTGTGGCGGGGAAATGGGCGAGCACGGGTCCGGCGAGGGCGCGCAGGCCCGCGTCGTCGTCGCGCAGGGCGAGCTCGTCCAGCGCCCAGGCCCAGTTCGCGCCGGAGGCGGCGTACCGGCGCAGCAGCATCAGCGCGTCGTCGCGGCCGTACGAGGCGAGGTGGCCCAGGACGGACAGGGCGAGCCCGGTGCGGGTGTCGGAGTCGTCGAGGAGGTCGTCGGCGGAGAAGAGGTGGTCCTCGATCTCGCCGAGCGGACCGTCGAGGTCCAGGCAGAGTCGGGCGTAGTACAGGGAGCGGTTCTCGACCTGCCAGTCCTGGCGCGGGTCGTGCAGCACGCAGTGGTTGAGTGCCGCGAGGGCTTCGGCCCTGGGCGCGGCGAGTGCGTGCAGCGTGCCGTCGCCGCGGCCCCGCTGGAGGAGCCCGAGCAGGGTACCGCTCGGAGCTATGACTGGTTCGAACATGGGAATGGCCTCAAATCAAGCTGGGGACGCAACCGGGAATCGGGATTCACAGAGCCGCGTAACAGCATGTGAGGACGTCCGCCGTCATGTTCCGCTTGATGTAGACCATTGTCTTCTCTCTTTCGTCGGTGACCGGAGCTCCCCCCGTACCCCGTCCTTCGGGGTCTCTACCCCGTCCTTTGGGGCGTTCTCCGGATCCGACGCCATGATGGCCCAGCCGGTTTGTGCACCGCGACCACATTTACGGCCGCCGTGACCAAGCCGGGATCAACTCGGGGCCCGTCCGGGCCCCTCACCCCCCGAAAAAGTGGACTACTCGGCTCCGAAGAGCTTGAGCAGGTCGGCCTTGCCGAACATGCGGGCCGTGTCCACGGCGGAGGGGGTGCCGGCGGCCGGGTCGGCGCCGGCGGCGAGCAGTGCGCGGATGACGGCCTCCTCGCCCTTGAAGACGGCTCCGGCGAGCGGGGTCTGGCCTCGGTCGTTGGCCCGGTCGGCCTCGCCGCCGCGCTCCAGCAGGGCCGTGACCGTGTCGGCGTGGCCGTGGTAGGCGGCGAGCATGACGAGGGTGTCGCCGCGGTCGTTGGTGAGGTTCGCCGGAGCGCCGGCGTCCAGGTAGGCGGCGAGGGTCCGGGTGTCACCCTGACGGGCCAGGTCGAAGATCTTGGTGGCCAGTTCGATGACGTCCTCGTCGGGGGCGCCCGGAACGTCCTGGGGGCTCTCGCTCATCGGGGCGTACCGCCTTTCACTTCTGCTGCTGCACGTCGTCCGTTCGGATGAAGCCACAGCTTACTGGCCGTAACCGCACATGACAGGCGTGGGCCGAGGTGCGCCACTTGAGCTGGGCCGACCAAGTGAAAAATCCGGCTATTCGCCCGGATGCACCTGTTGTCGCATTGATACTTCCTGTGAGGTTGGCAGAACTGATGGTGACTGTCCCCGCTGTCCCCACCAACGAGGAGAACCTCCCATGGTCCTGTCCATCTCAGGCGTGGTCCTGCTCGGCATCATCTGCTTCCTCTTCTTCAAGAAGGACGGGATGAAGCTGACCCACGCGTTCGTCTGTTCCCTCTTCGGCTTCTTCCTCGCCGGCTCCGCGATCGCACCGAGCATCACGGCCAGTACGGCGAGCCTGGCCAGCCTGCTCGGCGGCATCAAGCTCTGACCGCCCCCGATCCCCGCTCCCCGCAGCACGTACGTACAACTCCAGGAGACGCCCGTGGCCCGGCGCCCACTTCCCCGCATCCTTGAGCGCGGCAGCATTTCGCTCGCCCGGGGCCGCGACATCGCGCGCACGGCCGCCGACAGTGCCACGGACGTCCTCCATCCGCTGCTCACCATCGGGCGCGGCCTGCGCATCCTGGCCGCGTCCGGGCGGCGCAAGTGGGCCGGCACCCCCAAGGAGAAGCGCGGCCCCGCGCTGTTCCTGGGCGCGGCCTGCGTCCTGGTCGTCGCGCTCGTCCCGTACGGGCCGCTGCTCGCCATGATCACGGTCATGGCGGCGGCAGCCTGGCAGGGGCGGGACCGTGCGCCCGTGGACGAGGGGCCCGGCGAGGCCCAGGCGGAACGGCTCGGCTCGCTCTACGAGGCGCTGGTGCCGTACTTCTCCGTGCCGGAGGACCCCAGCCCGCTGTTCTCCCACGGCGGCGCCTGGGACGCGGCGTTCACCGACTACGCCTTCGACCGGCCCGGCCGGATCACCCGGCTCCGGATCCGCTACCCGGCGTACTTCACCGATGGCGAGGCCGAATCCCGGGCCCGGATCGAGGCCTTGCTGCACGCCAAGTCGGGGCGCGGGCGCGAGTATCTCTTCGACTGGGACGAGGAGGGCAACACCCTGGACATGACCGTGCTGCCGCCGCTGCCGACGGGCATCGCCGCGCAGCGCTTCGTGACCTCGCCGGGCGAGACGGTGCTCGGCTTCACCGATGCGGGGACCGTGCAGCGCACCCTGCCGGTGCGGGAGGGGGAGGAGCCGCGCGATGTGCCGCCGGTGATCTGGCGTACGGGTACCCGGGCGACCGAACCCCATCTGCTGGCCGCGGGCCAGTCGGGCAGCGGTACGTCGACGCTGCTGCGGTCGATCGCCCTGCAGGCGCTGCAGCACGGGGGCGATGTGCTGATCGTGGAGGGTGCGGGGAGCGGGGAGTACTCCTGTCTGACAGGACGTACGGGCGTACTGGCGGTGGAATGCGGGCTGGGCGGGGCGAGGGCCGCGCTGGAGTGGGCGGCGCAGGAGACGGAGCGGCGGCTGTTCGCCGCCAACCGGGCACGGCAGGAGGGCCGGCCGGCGCCGGAGGACGTCCGGCGGCCGGTGTGGATCCTGCTCGACCGGCCGAGCGTGCTGGGGCACCTGGCGGCGGCGGACGGGCGGACCGATCCGTTCGCGCTGCTGCAGGTGCCGTTGCGGCACGGACGGGCGGCGAATGTGACGGTGGTGGTGGCGGAGCAGTTCGACCACCTGGAGCTGCTGGGCGAGGCCGTGTGGGCGCACACCCGGGCCCGGGTGGTGCTGGGGGCGGCCTCGGTGCAGCAGATCACGTCGGTGCTGGGGGTGCCGCCGCACACCACGCCGACGCCGGAGGTGCCGGTGGGGCGGGGGTATGCGCGGCTGGGCACGGGGGTGGTGCACCGGCTGCAGGTGCCGGCGACGCCGGATCCGTACGACGAGGGGGCGGCGGCGGGGGCGAGGGAGGCGGTGCTGGAGCTGCTGCCGGAGCGCGCGAAGTCGCCGACTGCGCAGCCGACCCCGGTCGAGGCCACCTAGCCCCGGGCGGCCTGGGGCGGGGGTCCCGCTGCGCGGAGCCATTCCCCCACCCCGCCCCTTCCCGAAACCGGGCTGCCGCCCGGACCCGCACGGGGCTCCGCCCCGGACCCCGTAGAGGGTGCACGGGCTCCGCCCGGCACCCCGGGGCTCCGCCCCAGACCCCGCCGGCGTGTCCCGGGCGCGCACCCGGATCCACACGGTGCTCGGCCCCGGACCCCGCGGCGCGCCCCCGGCACGCGCCCGGACCCGCACGGGCTGCGCCCCAGGCCCCGTAGGGGGTGCCCGGGCTCCGCCCGGCACCCCGGGGCTCCGCCCCAGACCCCGCCGGCGTGCCCCGGGCACCCGCCCGGACCCGCACGGGGCTGCGCCCCAGGCCCCGCGGGCGAGCCCGGAGTCCGCCGGGGCGCCCGGGCCGTGCCCGGCGCTTCGGGGCTTTGCCCCGTACCCCGGCCCTGCCGGGTGCCGGGCGAAGCCCGGGCACCGCAGGGGTGTGGGGCGGAGCCCCGTCGGCGGGGTCCGGGGCCGCAGGCCACGGTTTCGGGAAGGGCGGGGTGGGGGACATGACCCCGCGCAGCGGCTCCCCCACCAGCCGGGCCGGGGTCAGGCTACGAAGGTGCGGGGGGGTTCTGTGGTGTGGCCTGCGGCACCTGTGGTGACCAGGCGGGCTGCCGCCGCCAGGCGGGCGGCGGCTTCGTCGGCCACCGGGCCGCCGACCGTGAAGGGGAGGCGGACGTAGCCCTCGAAGGCGCCGTCCACCCCGAAGCGGGGGCCCGAGGGGACCCGGACGCCCACGCGTTCGCCGACCTCGGCCAGGCGGGAGCCGGAGAGGCCGCCCGCGCGGGCCCACAGGGTGAGGCCGCCCTGGGGGACGGCGAATTCCCAGTCCGGGAGTTCGCGGCGAACTGCGGCGATCAGGGCATCGCGGTTCTCCCGGGCCTGGGCCCGGCGCAGCTCCACCGCCTCCGCCCAGCCGCCCGTCCGCATCAGCCAGTTCACCGCCAGCTGCTCCAGCACCGGCGTGCCCAGGTCGGCATACGCCCGCGCCGCGACCAGGCTGCGGATGACATCGGGAGCCGCGCGGACCCAGCCGATCCGCATGCCCGCCCAGAACGCCTTGCTGGCCGAGCCGACCGTGATCACGGTGCTGCCGCCCGGGTCGAAGGAGCAGACCGGGCGGGGCATCGCCAGGTCCGTATCGAACTGCAGCTCGATCATGGTCTCGTCGGCCACCAGGACCGTCCCGGCCGCGCGGGCCGCCTCGACCATCGCCCGGCGCTGGTCGTCCGAGGCCAGCGCTCCGGTCGGGTTGTGGAAGTCGGCGACCACATAGGCCAGCCGCGGGGCCGCGTCCCGCAGCACCTGGCGCCAGGCGGCCATGTCCCAGCCGGCCAGCCCGTCCGACATGGCGACCGGGACGAGCCTGACCCCGGCAGCCCGCATCAGCTGGAGGATGTTGGCGTACGAAGGGGATTCGACCGCGATCCGTTCCCCGCGGCCCGCGAAGAGGTGGCAGATGGCGTCCATGGCGCCCATCGCCCCCGTGGTGACCATGATCTGTTCCGGCATGGTCGGGATGCCGCGCTCGGTGTAGCGGTCGGCGAGCATCCGCCGCAGCGCCGGCAGCCCCGCCGGGTAGTCCCCGTGCGTGTGGGCGTACGGCGGGAGCTCCTCCAGCGCGCCCTGGACCGCCCGGGTCAGCCACGGCTCGGGGGCCGGGAGGGCCGCACAGCCCAGGTCGATCATCGAGCCGAGGGCCTCCGGCGGCAGCGGTTCCAGGCCGCGGGCCGGCAGCGGGTTGCCGGCCGGTACGGCGGTCCAGCTGCCGGCGCCGCGCCGGGACTCCAGGAAGCCCTCGGCCCGCAGCGCCTCGTACGCGGCGGCGACGGTGGTGCGGCTGAGGGACAGGGAGACGGCCAGTTCGCGTTCGGCAGGGAGCCGGGCGGCAACCGGAACCCGGCCTTCCAGGACGAGCAGACGGATGCCGTCGGCCAGCGCCCGGTAGGCGGGCGGCTTGCGGGAGCCGGGCACGGCGGGCCTCGGCTGCTGGGAGGTGATCAGCCGGGCGAGCTGGGTCGCGCCCACGGCAGAGGTCCACTGAGCCATGCTGTCCGGTCCACCTTCATCGGATTGGCCACGCCGGGAGCAGGAATCGACCGGGATTGGATGTGGCCGGAATGGGATTGGTTCCGTTTGGTTCTGTCCGGACAGGGTGGCACGGCGGCCTTCCCCGGCACCAGTCCGCCCCCCGGTGCGCGGGTGCGGCGAAGTCGTGCACCGACGCGGTGCATACTGCCGCCGTGACGCACGTACGCCTTCGGCACCCGTACCTGGACCATCCGGCTCCGATTCCCTTCGCGCACCGGGGAGGGGCCGCGGACGGGCTGGAGAACACCATCACCGCCTTCCGCCGGGCCGCCAATGCCGGCTACCGGTATTTCGAGACCGATGTGCACGCCACCCTCGACGGCAGACTGGTGGCCTTCCACGACGCGACCCTGGACCGGGTCACGGATTCCGCCGGGCGGATCGCGCAGCTGCCCTGGAGCCGGGTGCGGGAGGCCCGGGTGGCGGGCAGCGAACCGCTGCCGCTGTTCGAGGAGCTGCTGGAGGAGTTCCCGGACGCCCGCTGGAACATCGACATCAAGGCGGAGTCCGCGCTGCATCCGCTGGTGAACCTGATCGCCCGGCAGGGGCTCTGGGACCGGGTGTGCGTGGGGTCGTTCTCGGAGAGCCGGGTGGCCCGGGCCCAGCGGCTGGCCGGTCCCCGGCTGGCCACCTCGTACGGGGTACGGGGCGTGGTCGGCCTGCGGCTGCGCTCGTTCGCGATCCCGGCGGCGCTGCGGGTCGGGGCGGTGGCGGCGCAGGTGCCGGAGACCCAGGCGGGCATCCGGGTGGTCGACCGGCGGTTCGTGCGGACGGCGCACGAGCGCGGGCTCCAGGTGCACGTGTGGACCGTGAACGAACCGGAACGTATGGAAGCACTCCTCGACCTGGGTGTCGATGGCATCATGACCGACCGGATCGACATCCTGCGTACGGTGCTGGACCGGCGCGGATCCTGGGCTTAGGGCTGCGAGGGGGCATCCGGTATGAGTACGCGGACCACGGATCAAGCGGAACCGGCGGAAGCCGCGGATCGGGGGGACCGGGACGGGCCCGGCGACGGCGGCGAGGCCGCCGAGGCAGGCCAGGCCGGCGAGGCTGCGGCCCGAAGACGCGAGCAGCGGGGCTGGTACTTCTACGACTTCGCCTGCTCGGTGTACTCCACGAGCGTGCTCACGGTGTTCATCGGGCCGTACCTGACCTCGGTGGCCAAGAAGGCCGCCGACTCCGAGGGCTTCGTGCACCCGCTGGGCATACCCGTGCGGGCCGGGTCCTTCTTCGCGTACTCGGTGTCGCTGTCGGTGATCGTGGCGGTGCTGGTGATGCCGCTGGTCGGCGCGCTGGCCGACCGGACGGGCCGCAAGAAGCCGCTGCTCGCCGCTGCCGCGTACACGGGGGCGACGGCGGCTGCCGGAATGTTCCTGCTGGGCGGGGACCGCTATCTGCTCGGCGGGCTGCTGCTGGTGGTGGCCAATGCCTCGCTGGCCGTGTCGATGGTGCTCTACAACTCGTACCTGCCGCAGATCGCGGGCCCGGACGAGCGGGACGCCGTCTCCTCGCGCGGCTGGGCCTTCGGCTACACCTCGGGCGCGCTGGTGCTCGTACTGAACCTGGTGCTGTACCAGGGGCACGAATCCTTCGGGCTGACCGAGGGCATGGCGGTGCGGATCTGTCTGGCCTCGGCCGGTCTGTGGTGGGGTGCGTTCGCGATCATTCCGCTGCGGCGGCTGCGGGACCGGAAGGTGGTCCGGGATCCGGCGGCGCCGGCGGTGGGTACCGGCTGGAAGCAGCTGGTGGCCACGCTGAAGGACATGCGGAGGCATCCGCTGACCCTGTCGTTCCTGCTGGCCTACCTGGTCTACAACGACGGCGTGCAGACGGTGATCTCACAGGCTTCCGTGTACGGCTCGGAGGAACTGAAGCTGGAGCAGTCCACTCTGATCGTGGCGGTGCTGCTGGTGCAGGTGCTGGCGGTGGCGGGGGCGCTGGGGATGGGCCGGCTGGCCCGGGTGTACGGCGCCAAGCGGACGATCCTGGGCTCGCTGGCCGCCTGGACCCTGACCCTGACGGCCGGATACTTCCTGCCGGCCCGGACTCCGGTGTGGTTCTTCGCGCTGGCTGCGATGATCGGGCTGGTGCTGGGCGGCAGCCAGGCGCTGTCCCGGTCACTTTTCTCGCACCTGGTGCCGGCGGGCAAGGAGGCCGAGTACTTTTCCGCGTACGAGATCAGCGATCGCGGGGTCGCCTGGGTGGGACCCCTGGTGTTCGGCCTCACCTACCAGCTCACCGGGAGCTACCGGGACGCGATCGTCTCGTTGGTGGCATTCTTCGCGCTGGGCTTCGTACTGCTGGCCCGGGTGCCGGTGCGACGGGCGGTGGAGGCCGCCGGGAACCCGGTTCCCGCACGGATTTGACGAACGGATTTACACGTTCAAGTGAAAGGCCGGTAGTGTACGCCTTTGGCCTGCCAGGCGGACCGTTACTGCGTGTTGAAGAAGTGAAGACGTTGGGTGACATCTGCTGCCAGATGTGACAAAACGGGCATTGGCGGGTACAACAAGGGGCGGCACGACGGGCGACACACGACCCGGAGCGGGAATCTATACCGCCGACCGGACGTTGACCGGATGACGACGACAGCGACACCTGTCCTGTGGGCGACAAGCCCGGGAGGCACGATTCATGAGTGAGCGAGCTCTCCGCGGTACGCGCCTCGTGGTTACCAGCTACGAGACGGACCGCGGCATCGATCTGGCCCCGCGCCAGGCGGTGGAGTACGCATGCCAGAACGGACATCGATTTGAGATGCCGTTCTCGGTTGAGGCAGAGATTCCGCCGGAGTGGGAGTGCAAGGCGTGCGGCGCCCAGGCACTCCTGGTGGACGGGGACGGGCCCGAAGAGAAGAAGGGCAAGCCTGCGCGAACGCACTGGGACATGCTCATGGAGCGGCGTACCCGCGAGGAGCTCGAGGAGGTGCTGGCCGAGCGGCTGGCCGTCCTTCGCTCCGGGGCCATGAACATTGCCGTGCATCCGCGGGACAGCCGCAAGTCCGCGTAGCGCGCCTTAGGCGCGTCTGCGCAGTTGAAGAGCCGCTGGGCTCCGCCACCCTCGGGCAACCGGCCAGTCCTGGGTCAGGCCCAGCTCGCGGGAGATCTGGTAGACGAGGTACTCGACGTCGTAGCCGA
>NZ_JBEOXT010000055.1:0-42222 GCF_040296685.1 Streptomyces sp. NPDC002054 | reverse complement strand
CTCACCCGACAGGATCAACTCGGCCTTCGGCCGCCCAGTACGCGCCACAGGCCAAGCCTACACATCTGAACGGAATTCCTGACTCAGAAGACTAGCTTCGGTGAGAACGGACATTGTGGGCGGCGCACTGATCTGGGCCGACTCGGTTGGGTGACGGTGAAGAGACTCTTGGGATCTCGCTCTGTCTGTGTTCCGGATACTCAGGAGTTCCGATTCTGGGTGCGGACGATCGCTGCGGCGATTGCCGCGACTCCGCCGCCGAGCATGCCTGCCGCAGGGACCGCTGCACCGTGGTCGACGAAGTACTTCGCGACCCAGAGGTATCCGGCCACAGCGCCGCTGCCGACGAGTGCACCGGCTGCTCGCAGCGCCAGATTGGCCAAGTCAATCCGTCGCTGGTGGATCTGGTTGAGGCTCTGCTGCTCGAAGTCCTGCTCGACCAACCGTAGGATGCGCTCGCCGGCGCCGGGGACCACGCAGTTCCAGCGCTCTACCTGCTCGCCGGCCAGCAACTCCTGATAGGGGCGATTCGGCTGTGTGGACTCCTGAAGGCTGGTGAGCGCCTCGGGAGTGGCGCCACCAGGCTCCTCAGACGGCATCACGGCTGTCACCGCTCGCCCCTCTCGACAATGTTGCATGGGTCTTCGGGTGCAGGCTCATGCAGCTTCGGTGGCCTGCCGAGCTGCATGAGCACCCGGTCCTGTGTTTCCTCGAAGTTGCGCAGTGCCCGCTTCCGAGAGGGCGGCTCGCTGCCCCTGCCGAGTAGTGCCAGGCGGTCGGACCTTATGAAGGCGATCGGGAAGAGCCACACATCGAGCAATCCGCTCACGAATGCTCCGGTCTGAGAGCCTGCCGCGCCACTGCCAAGCTGCGACCGTGGCACGGCAGGGCTTGACTCCCTTCGAGTGTCGCTCCAACGTGCAGTCAGTAGCGCGGCAGCCCCGAGCAGTGCCCACAAGGCGAAGAAGCTGCTCATCGACCACCAGCCGTGGTTGTGATGGGGATATTTGGATTTCCCCACTTGTCGCTCTGGGGTGGGGCAAACCTGCTCTATTGATCTCCCCATCGATTGTGTGATCCTCCCGGCGTGTCGAACTGGTGTCGGCGTGTCGTGGAGAACCTGCGTGAGCTAGGAGTTCGGCCTGTTCGGGGGCCTGAATGTTCACTCGGGAGGAAGACGTGGACGCTCATGCTCTGCGTCGTCAGGGATGGAATCTCTGCGATCGCTCGGCATCTGGGCCGTGATCGCAAGACGATCCGTGCCTACCTGAACGGCGAGCGAACCCCCGGCGAGCGGCGCGAAGGCCCGGACGCGTTCGTGCCGTTCCTGCCTTATTGCCGCCAGCGCCTCGCCGACGATCCGCATTTGTGGGCCTCGACGTTGTTCGACGAGGTGTCCGAACTCGGTTATGAGGGCGCGTACTCGACCTTCACTCGGGCCCTGCGCCGGTATCAGGTCCGGCCGCATTGCGAGCCCTGTCACGCCTCCACCGGCCGGAACGTCGCGGTGATCGCGCATCCGCCTGGCGAGGAGATCCAGTTTGACTGGCTGGAGCTGCCGAGCCCGCCGGAGGGGTGGGGAGTGGGTGAGCACGCCCATCTGCTGGTTGGCGCGCTCGCCCATTCGGGCCGGTGGCGGGCGGTTCTTTCGGAGTCCGAGGACTTCCCGCACTTGGTCCAGGCCCTCGACGAGGTCATGCGCAAGTTCGGCGGGACGGCCCGTCGGTGGCGTTTCGACCGGATGGCGACGGTCTGTTATCCCTCCAGCGGGCAGGTGACCTCCTCTTTCGCTGCCGTCGCCAAGTACTACGGAGCCGGCGTCGACATTTGTCCGCCCCGTCGTGGCAACCGCAAGGGAGTGGTGGAGAAGGCCAACCACTCCGCCGCCCAGCGCTGGTGGCGCACGGTTCCGGACGGGCTGACCGTCGTCCAGGCCCAGTCCGGCGTCGACAAACTCGCCGTCCGGATGGACGAGCGGCGCCGCCGCATCGACGGAGTGGCCACCACGGTCGGTGAGCTCGCCGCGGCCGAGCCCATGCTGGAGATCCCGGTGCGGCCGTTCCCGGCCGAGCTGGAAGTCGAGCGGACGGTCAGCCCGCAGAGCCTGGTCCAGTTCGACGGGAACTTCTACTCCGTCCCTCCAGGCCTGCCAGGAGTCCAGGTCAAAGTGCTCAACCGCCTGGGCGACGACGTCCTGCGGATCGCCACCGCGGGCCGGGCGGTCATCGCCCAGCACCGCCTGGCCCCTCGGGGATCCGGGCAGACCATCCGGGACGACGGCCACGTCATCGCGCTGGAGCGAGCTGTGCTCGCGTCGTTTTCCGACCGTGCCCCGTGCAAAACCAAGGTCCGAAGGCCGCCCTCGGCGGCCGCCCTCGCGGAAGCCGAGCGTCTGCGCGGGCTTCCGGCGGCCGGGGATCCGGCCGAACGGGTCGTGATCGACCTGTCCCACTATGCCGCCGTGGCCGACCGGCTGCGGACAGCTCCCTCACCGAAGGAGGAGAACGAGGAGTGAGTACGCCATCGTCGCCAATGCAGATGAGCGAAGCACGCCGCTTCCAGCAGCTGCGAGGCCACCTGTCCTACCTCAAGCTCAACGATGCCGCCGAGGCCCTCAACCGGGTCCTCGACCAGGCCCGGAGCGAACGGATGTCGCTGACCGCGGCCCTGGAACGGCTGCTCGAGATCGAGGTCGAGGCCACCGAGGCCCGCCGGCTGGCGGCCCGGCTCCGGTTCGCCTGCCTGCCCGAACCCTGGACCCTGAACGACTTCGACTTCGCCGCCCAACCGGGCGTCGATGAAAAGCTCATCCGGGACCTGGCCACCCTCCGCTTCCTGGACGACGCCTCCAACGTCCTGTTCGTCGGGCCGCCCGGAGTCGGCAAAACCATGTTGTCCGTCGCGCTCGGCCGGGCGGCAGTCGAAGCGGGGCACCGCGTCTACTTCACGACCGCCGCCGAGCTCTCGGCCCGCTGCCACAAGGCCGCTCTCGAAGGCCGGTGGAAGTCCTGCATGAACTTCTTCGCCGGCCCGAAGCTGCTGGTCATCGACGAACTGGGCTACCTCCCCCTGCCTGAGGACGGCGCGTCCGCGCTGTTCCAGGTGATCAATCAGAGGTATCTCAAGTCGTCCACGATTTTGACTACAAATGTCGGGATCGCGGACTGGGCGGGCGCCTTCGGTGATGCCACCGTCGCCGCGGCCATGCTCGACCGACTCCTGCACCGGGCCGCCGTCGCGGGCATCGACGGCCCTTCCTACCGACTGCGCGGCCACCGGAACCAGGCCGAAACGCTCCGAGCCGGGGTGAACGCTCGTGTCTCCTGACAGCTCCAGCCCCGACACCACCGAGGTTGCATCCGAGATGGCCCGGCTCTGCCCGCACTGCGAGACCGTCTTCACCGTCGCCGAGCGCACCAGCCGCCAGGTGTTCTGCTCTCCCACCTGCCGCGAACAGAACCGCCGCCGCATTCCGGTCCAGCGGACCTGCCCGCAGTGCAAGAACGAGTTCACCACTGACATCAGCCCCCGCCGGATCTTCTGTTCCCCGGAGTGCCGGACCGCGGCCCGCGCCAGCGAGAACGCGATGGAGAGCCGGACCTGCCCGGTCTGCGACGGCACCTTCGACTCGCCCAAAACCATCCGGAAGGTCTACTGTTCCCCGACCTGCCGCAGGGATGCCGAACGCTACCGTGACCAGGCCCGAGAGCAAGACCGAGCCCGCCGCCTCGGCGAAACGCCTTACCCGGCCACGGCCTTGCCTCCCGTGGTGCCCGGACTGCCAGCGACACCCAAACCCGCGGCACGACCCGCCTACCGCCAGGCCCCGGAACGGGACCCGCTGGAGCCCACGGCAACCCGCAACTGCCCCCACTGCCAGCAGCCCGTCACCATTGTCGCTCTCCTGGCGACACCGGAAGCGGCCCGCCCTTCTGTTCCCACCGGCCTTCCCGATGTCGTCCCGCTCCGCAGGGCTCCATGAGAGCACGATCGACTGGTCGGCAGCCGAAAACCCCGGCTGCCGACCGCCAGATGCTGACACGTTGACCCGCCGGTGAGCCGTGGCTGGGCTCTACGCTGCTGCGATGAAGGACAGCAAGCTGATAGTCGACCTACGCGGTCGGCAGATAGAGACACTCAACGATTTCTGGGACGCGGTTGCCGAGCCGTGCGGGCTGCCGGAGTGGTTCGGCCGGAACCTGGACGCGTGGTCGGACACGATCGAGACGCGCGGCATCTCGGAAGTCATCGACAGCCACGACGTCCTGGTCGTGCACGTCGACCAGCAGGGACTCTTCGAAGGGAACCGCCGGGAGGCCCAGATCTTGGCCGACATCTTTGATGGTCAGCAGAATCGACTCGCTGTCCACGCTAGGGCCTGACGCCACTTCGCGGTCGAGGTGGGGCTGATCAATTGCGGCCAGCCGACGTTCACGATCACCGGCCCCGCCGACCTGACGGTCGGCGGGGCCCGCGCATGCTCGTCCACTCCCCACTCTCCCCACACCGTTGAGCAACCAACAAAGTGAGGCGAAGAGCGTCCCTGGTCGTTTTCAAGGATCGCCATCAGGCTGCTGGTAGGGCACCCATTAGGAGGACTAGAGCGATCGTGAGCAGGGCGCCGACTACGACGCCGACGCATCTGCGCAACCAAGAGGGAAGGCGGTGTGCCTCTATCGAGGCTGCGAGGAACTCCATGGCGTTGGAGCCGAGTTGATTGCGCAGGTCAGGGACCCAGGGACATGGCCTCGACGATGCGCTTTCCTCAGTAGAGCCAGTCAGCGTGGCGATTTTGGCCTTCCCAGGCGCGCGCCGCGTCCTCGATCTCCTGCCGGCTGTCGAGCCACTGCCGAAGACGTGGCCAGCCTGACAGCAGCGTAAAGTTCGCGATCTCCACCAGCTCGCCCTCCTGGTTGAGGACGCGGCCACGGAGAAGTATGTCCATGGCGACAGCGGCACCAGGAGAGCCCTCACAGTCCAGCGCAGTCCGGGCAATCCGCTGCCGGGTGGGCTGAATGTGATTGCCAAGCTTGATCAACTGGAGGAGGACACCCGTGGCAGCCTGCCGTTCATCCGTGCTCAACTGCTCGTAGATCCCCTCGGCGAGGGTCGCCCCAATGCCTGCGATCCCGCCTGCGTCCAGGTAGGCCGATATGGTCAGCCTTGTGTCCTGCCGGTCTTGCCACAGGTTCCACAGCGCGGGTTGTAGCAGGGACAGCCGATCAGCCGGAGGAACCCCCGCAAGGTCCTGCAACAGCAGGTCAAATAGACCGGGTTCTAGGCTAAGGCCCGCCCTCTCGGCCGGACGCTGGATCGCCGCACGGAGCCCTTCATTCGACAGCGGCCCGAGGAGAATCGCGTCGCGCAATGCCGTCGATAGTTGCGGGAACTCAAACCAGTGTTCAGCGCAGACGGTCGACAGAGCGAAGACGACAAGTGCAACCGGTGATTCCCCGTTCCGGCCAGGACCGGCCAGGGCCGAGAGGGTGTGGAGGAAGGCGCGTCCGGTGAGCCTCGCATCGTCGCCGGCCAGGACAACGACGGGTGCGTCGTCTTCGCGATCTCGCCTCGCCTGTCCGCTGCACTCGCGGACGCCGAGCACTCCAGGTTGCGTGACGTCGCTGCCTCCTGGACTCGGCTTCGTGCGGAGGACGGCGAGGTCATCGACACGGAGATCGCGGACGCGATCGTGAGTGATCTGGCTGCTCTCGTCAGCTGTGCCCGGCGCCATAATCAGAGCGTCTACTGCTGGGTCGCGTAGCAGTTCATGTTCGGAGCCAGATGACGACGGCCGCCGCGGTGGCGGTGCCGAGGAAGACGTAGCCGCGCTCAAGATCGGATACGCGCGGGGCTCGACCGGCGGGCAGAAGCTCGAACGGCAGCTCGACGCGCTCACCGCCGCCGGATGCCGGAAGAGTTTCGCGGACAAGAAGTCCGGCAAGAACGCGCTCCGCCCGGAGCTGAAGGCATGCCACGCCTTCCTCGACCCAGGCGACACCCTCGTGGTCCCCTCACTCGACCGCTACGGCCGCAGCCTCCAGGACCTCATCAACATGGTCGCCGAGCTATGCGACCGAGGGATCGGCTTCACCTCACTCCACAAGAACCTGGACACCACCACCCCCGGCGGCCGACTCGTCTTCCACGTCTTCGCCGCCCTCGCGGAGTTCATCCGCGAACTCATCGTCATCGGCACCAATGAGGGCCTGGCCGCCGCCCGCGCCCGCGGCCGCGTCGGCGGGCGCCCCAGCGTCGCCACCGAGGAAGTCCTCAAGGCCGCCCGCGACCTGCTGCCCGACCCCGGCCGCTCCATCACCTCGATCGCCAAGCTCCTCGGCGTCTCCCCGGCACTCTCTACAACCACATCCCTGACCTGCGCCAACTGCGCGCTAGCGCCGTCCCCCGTCAGCTTGAAGCTCGCACGAGGTAGGCGAACCCCAGCAATCGTTCTCACGGGATTTCCTGTACCTCAACTACTCACACCCGGAGTCTCCCACTGCCCCCTGGCCACCCCATCCGTGTCCGGTACGACGGCGCACCAGTCGCCCAGCGCCGCATCGGCCAGCATGAGGGAGAAACCATCTATGATCTCGGAGAGTGTGTCGGCTCCACCGGGGTAGTTCCGGTAGGCCAGTTCGCCGTGCGGCAGCGGGGCCACGAAGGCGGTGAAGCCGTCTTCCAGCAGCTCCGCTCTGGGGCTCAGCTCCGGCTCGGTGGCCACGCAAACCAGCGAGCGCGGCCTCAGCAGTCGGGCCACTTCGGCTGTGCTCTCCGGCGTCACGCGGAACCATCTGCACCCGTGAGCGCCGTACGCCCAGCGCTCGCAGACCAGGGTCAGGCGCTCGGACGCCTCCGCCACCCTCGCCCAGAAACCCGCGTCCGCGACGGCGTCGACGGGGTCCGAGACCTCTATGGGTTCAGGAGCCGCGTCTCGCCACAGGAACGTCACGCTCTCACCATGGAATCCCGCCAGATCGGCGGCCACCGCTGGTGTGGTGTAGAGGTGTACCGCTCCGTCCCATCCCGACTCGATCTGAAGTCTCCCGGGTGCAGCAAGCTGACAATACGGCCCGCGCCCGGCTGCCATTCCCTCGGCAAGACCTATCGCTTGCGGCGGCCGGACCTCCGCACCATTGCGCAGGCCGCGGTGCTCTTCGGGAAGGGGCTCGCTCACCAGCAGCCCGCCCACCTCCAGGAGGTCTGCCCCACTCTTCTCAATCGCGGCTCCGAGCACCTCGCGAAGCTCCGCCGCATACGCGCTCCAGGCAGCGGCTTCCGCCAACTCCACTCGCACGCGCTCGCTGCGGGGGCCGATGATCAGCTCTTTACGCATTTCGCCAGCCACTTGAGTCCTCGCAGCTCTCCGTTCGGCCCGATGCCCAATCGTACGTTCCGTCTCGGGCCGAGCCCCCAACGGCGGCCGGGCAGCGAAGGCGAGCTTCCGTGGCCGCCGCTACCTTGCACCCAGGGTCAGTGATGGGAGACCAGGGCCGAGAGTCCCGCGGGTTCAGCGAAACTGAGGGTTCTTCGTCGGGAACCGACGGGTGTTCCGGCTCTCTGGAGGGTTTCGACCCGTGTGTTCTGGATGAACTCAAGGTGCTGGCTCATCGGTTAAGTGTGTTGAGCCGTGTATCACGCTGAACCTCTTCCCAGTAGTGGGCGGCGGCTGTGACGATCGCTTGAAAGTCGTGCAGCGACACGACTGCGACGTGGGGCGTGCGCGTCCCCACGGGCGGTTCGGTGGGCTCGCCGATCACGATCGCGTTCGTGCCGTGGACGTACCCGCGGACCAGGCAATGGTCGAGGGACTCGGCAGCCCCCAGCAGCGACGCATCGTTTAGGGCGGCATCGGAGCGCAACACGGACAGCATCGCGGCCGGGTCAGCGTCGGGCTGAGCCAGACGCGGGTCCTCAAGCCTGGCCTGTTCTGCAATGTCAGCATCATCGAGCCGAGGATGCAGGGCTCTGAATCGCCCATGATTATCGAGTCCACGATGAGTTGGAAACGAAAGAAACGCGCATCCCAGGGGTCACCTGCTGGGGTCAAGATCAGCCCGAATCGGCCGTCGTCGGTTGAGATGCGCATGCCTAATGACCTCCCGTGGTGTTCCTCGGCTTCTGATGCTAGAAGCTGCCGAGCGGCGTCGCCGTAGCGGATGGCGGTCTTCTCGTCGATGCCGAAGACGAGCGCGAGGTGGAGCGGGTCGGCGCCGTGGGTGAGGGCCTCTTCGAGCTGTCGGTCGACGCGGAGCCGTTCCAGGGTGGCGGTGAGGTTGCGGGTGGCTCGGGTGGTCCAGAGCTTGCCAGCCGGGCCGAATTCGACGGCGGTCTTCTGGGTGATCAGCAGGTGAGGGTTGGCCGTGTTCGGCCAGCGGCTGCGGCGGTGGTCGAGCCAGTCCAGCACCGCCTGACGGGTGAGATCGTCGAGTGGCCGGACGTGGCCGCCGACGGTGATGCGCCTGTTGCCCAGGTCGACGTCGTCCAGCTGCATGGTGCGGATCATCTTCGGCCGTGCCGCGTGGACGGCGGCCAGGGCGACGATGAGCCGGATGTCCGGGGTGGTGGCGGCGCCGATGGCCTCGTCGATGTCTGTCTGGACGAGAGCTTGGGGGATGCCGCCGGTCTGTCGGGGGACACGGATGCGGATCGTGGGGTTGCGGAAGATCTGACCGTTCTTCTTCGCGTGTCGGAACAGTGACCTCAGGGCGACGATCCGGCTTTCGCGCTGTTTGCCGGTGACAGCGTCCCGGGCCGCAACGATGTCTTCCCGGGTGACTTCTCGCAGGTGGTCGTAGCGGCTGGACCATTCCAGCAGCACCGGCTGGATCTCGTTGAGGTAGACCCATGCCGTCTGCCGCGACCGCGGCTCCGACCGCGGCCCGCCATCGAGCAGGGTGCGGATCCAGGCTTCGACGACGCGATGGATGCCCGGGGGCATCCCGTCGAGTTTTCACTCCAACCACCGGTCGACGGCGGGGGCCCGCTCGTCGGTGAACAGGCCGAGTCGGTCGAGAACTTCGGCGATCCGCACGACCGGAAGTCCGCGGACGCGTAGGGCCGGGAAGAGCTCGGAGTACCGGATCGACTCACCTTCGCGGAAGCCGGACAGCACGATGACCAGGGCTCGGTTCATGTCACTGGTGATCCAGCGGCTCCAGCCGCGGGCCTCTCCCAGTGCCCGGGCGGCCTGTTGAGCCCGGATCAGCCAGGGATTGGCCAGGTCAGCGTGGAGTTCTCGGTCGAACCGGCGGAAGTCCCGAGCGGCAGTGAACAGGGTCAGTTGCGTTGACGTCGTGATCACGCGATGCGGTTCGGGGAGGGGCGGCGGCTTCAATACGCGCCGTCCGGCCTTGCCGACTCGCGGCCCTCCGTTCTTGGGCCGCTCGAGGTTCGCGAAGAACAGCTGCTGGCAGGTCACCCGCCGTAGGTACGGCTCGATCACCGACGCCTTGCCGCTGGCTTTGATCGCCCACGTCGCCTGGGCCCGGCAGAGGCGGCAGTAGCCGTACTTGTCGTCGACCGGGACCGGCCGCCGGCAGCCGACGCACTCGCCGACGGCATGTTGCTGGGCGTAGGTGTAGCAGCCGCGGCAGAACCGGCCGGGCAGCTGCCCCCAGGCGAAACAGCCCGAGCAGGAGGCCGCCGGCTTGCTCTCGCTGATCTTCCCCATGATGTGACCAGGTCACATCGGCGGCAGGGAACGGCCGTCGCGGCGCTTGGGCACGACGGCCGGGGCCACCATCGAGCCGGTCGTGGCCTCCTGGACTCCAGCCTGCTGACCTGGGCGGCTGACCTTCCCGGGCTCGGGAATCAGCAGATCGCCGATCTCACAGCCGAGCACGACACAGATCACGTCCAGGTCCTCCAGCTTGAGGGAGACCGGCTGGCCGGACCACAGGCCGGACATCTTCCCGGCCGAGATCACCAAGCCGTGCTCGGCCAGGCTCCGCTGGAGCTCGGACGCCTTCCAGATCCCCTTGTTCGCGGCGGTCAGCCGCAGGTTCCACTTCATCCCATCAGTCCTTCCAGCCGCTTCGCGGCCCGCTGCTGCCCGGACACCCAGGCGTCCTCGACCCGGGTCTGCTGAACGTGGATGTACCGCATCGTGGTGGCGATCCAGGAGTGTCCGAGGACCTCTTGGATCCCGAGCAGATCAAGTCCTCCGAAGTAGAGCTCGGACGCGCAGAAGTGCCGCAGAACGTGCGGGGTGAGCGTGTCGGCCCAGCCGGGCAGATGGGCCTTCGCTGCGGCGGCCAGGCCGTTGCGCAAGGCGTCGTCGCCGGCGCGGCGTGAGGAGCCGTCGGTGTTCTTGCGCTCGGAGGGGAACAGCGGTGCCCCGGGGCGGGTGTGGTCGTCGTCGAACTGGCCCCAGACGTCCTCGATGAACCACCGCAGCGTGCGGTCGGCGCCGTTGATCAGCGGGACCATCCGCTCGCGCGGACCCGATCCGCGGGCGCCCTTGCCGTGGCGGACGTGGAGCTTGCCGAAGCGGCCCAGGTCCCACTTGATGTCGGTCAGGTCGAGTTTGCATGCCTCGCTCACCCTGAGTCCGACCTGCGACATCAGTTTCGATGCGGTGTAGTTCCGCGCTGTCGGGGCGAACTTGCGGCAGGTCGCCAGCTCGCCGCCCCAGCCGGTGAACAGGACCTTGATCTCCGGCTCGGTCGGCGGGATCCGCAAGGCGGCGTCCTTGGATCCGCGCGGCCGGTTCATCTCGTCGATCGGACACTCGACGACCCGCCCGGTCATCCGATGGATCTCGACCTTGTGCCGCAGCTCCAGGAACAGGAAGTACGTGGTCAGAGCCTGCGCGCGGGCCAGCCGGGTGCCGCTCGGCGAGTCCCGCAGCACCTTCCCGAAGTACCCGTCGGCGTCGGCCGGCTCCATATCCCACAGCGGCCGGCCGAACCAGGCCCGCATCTGGTCCAGGTGCCCGACGTCTCCGCGGATGGTGCCGTCCGCCAGCCCTGCCGAAGCCCGCGCGAGGACGAACCCGGCGAGGACGTCGGTCTCGAACTGCTCCAGTTCCTCAGCCGAGGCCGGATCGCGGAACTCGCGCAGATCGCGTACGGCTGCCAGTGCCAACCCGAGCCTCCTCGCCTTCACCCCGATCGCAGATCGATCGGACGAAGTGAGAACGCTTCAAGAATCCTGAAGTTACGTCACTGGCTCGAAGAACATCGCAAGGAGACAGAACAACCTGGCCACGGGGACAAGGACTCAGCAGGGCTCAGGGGAACTCGCGGGATGTCGCACACTCCGGCACGTCGCTCCGGACCAGCGACTCCCTCCGGGCGTGCGTCCCCCGGCGGACGCCGGGAGACGGGTCGACCTCCGCGGCGTCGCTGCGCGATCCGCGGGATAGTCACGCGCTGCTCGGTACGCCTGCGTTCGCGAGGATGTCGCGTGCCGGCAGCGTCGTGCTCTGGGCGGCGGTCAGACCGGAGGCCGCCAAGTGCGCGTCCACGATCCGCAGGCCGGCCGCGTATCCGGCGAAGTCAGGCAGTCCGACCGGCTGGTGCCCCATGCGCGCTGCGGTGGCGTCGCCATACACGTAGGCGGGCAGGTTCTGCATCCCGGCCACATCGATCCCGGCCGCAACCTTATCGCAGACGTCGTCCAGTTCCGGGCCGGACAGCGACGTCGCCCAGGGCCCCATGGCCGGCTCGCCCGCCAGTTCCCGTACGAACGCCTCGGCCAGCCCCTCGGCCACGACCTGCTCGCCAACCGTGACCGTCATCGGGTTCCAGACCACATTGGCGTAGCGCACGTTGTGGTGGAGCTCGTGCGCGGCGACGTAGCCGATCTTCGCCAGGCTGGTCTCGGTCGGCCACATCGTCAGCTGAATCGCCCCCGGGATACCGCCCATACCGAGGTAGCCGGCGTTGCGGACCGTCAGAAGGTCGTCATCGGGATCGCCGAGCACCAGGACAACATGTACGGTCTCGGCGCTCTTGACCCCGGGCACCGCGCCACTCAGCCGCTCCCACGCCGCGGCGAGGCAGTCCTCGATCTGGTCCCACACCCCCGCATCCCGCATCTGCCCCAGCGCCACCAGATAGCGCGGGTCCTCACGGTCGGCCCGGAAGCCGCTGCCCATCTGGTGCATCTGAACCACGTCCACGCCCACCGTGGACATCACACTCTGCAGAGGGCTGAGCATGTCTCGCAGGGCGTTCGGCCGCTCCGCCAGCGGGCGCTGCAGGAGATCGAACATGGAGGACGCCGTGTCATGAACAATGATCTTCATGACCTGGGACCGTAGGGCCTCACGTTACGGGAGGGTCAAGCCATCAGGTCTTCCGCCTCTCACTCCTGCCGCACCCCCGGCTCACTCCGGTCGGTCAGGACCCGGCTAACGTGGCCGAGCACGACGCCCACATCCCCGGAAGAGAAGTAACAGGCTGCTCTCGGAACTCGACAACGCCGATGTCCGCCGGGAGAGGGTGCTCTCGTCACTGACCTACAACTGCTCGCGGCCTTCGGGCTCTGGTCCACTTCTTGTGGTGCCGCCACGCGGGGTGATCCATGGGTGTTGAGGGGGTCATGGACCTCGAGTCAGAACGGCGGGTCGTCGCTGTAGCCGCCGCCTGTCCAGTTGCCGTCCCAAGAAGCGCGGGCGGCTCTGAGGCGGGCGTAGTGCTCGCGGGCCGCGATGTCGGACGCGTTCTCCAGTCCGCTGGTTTCGTGGCCCCAGGCCTTCAGCGCGTCCAGGACGCGGTCTCGGTGGTGTCGGTCAGTGCTGGTGGCCAGTAGGCGGCGGGCGTGGTCGGCCAGATCTGCCTGGTGTTGGGTGAGGAGGGGGTGCTCGATGAGGGGGATGGCAGCGACAAGGGCGGTGTGGCGGACGTCGGCGTCGTCATGACCGAGAAGGCGATGAACCGCGGAGAAGATCGCCGGGCGTGCGTCCCGGAACGTCCGCATCTGCTCATCGTGAATTCCCTCACCGTAGAGGCGTTCGTCAATGGCAACGCACTCGTCGTTGGCGTCGTAGGCGGTGTCACCGAGCCAGTCGAGCAGCTGCACGAGAGTCGGGCTCTGTGTCTCGACGTCGGGGTTGTCGTCGCCCGCCGTGATGGCCGGATGGTTGAGGATCGCCGCGACGTAGAGCGCCACTGGGAGAGTGGCCTCGTAAATGCTGTTCTGGTGAGTCACTGGCCCCAGCGCATCGTGCAGAGCCGACTCCCTGATGACCGGGTCGGCGTCGGTGAGGAGTGTCAGTGCCGCCGGCAGAGACTCGCCCGTCCCGCAGGCTGTCGCGAGCGACGCCCAGTTCGTACTGTCCAGCAGTGTTTGAAAGGGAGGGAGGGCGGCGGGGTCAGGCTGCTCGTTCTGGCTGCTGCTGTCGGTCACAGGCTGAGGCTATTGCGTTGACGAGCCAGAGTTGTACGCGGGTGTCACGCGTAAAGCAGGACGCGCTTGCGGAGGAGTTCGAAGCCTGCACGGCCGAACATCTGGCGCTTCAGCATCTTGATCCGGTTGACATGGCCCTCGACGACTCCGGAGTTCCACGGCAGCGAGACTGTGTCGCCGCCCTGTCGCTTGTAGTCGACCTCCACCGATCCCGCCGGGGCGACCCAACCGAGCCTGACCACCTGGTCGAAGCCCACGCGGCGGACGCCGAGGCGCCGGGCGGTCTGGTCCGGTGCCTAAAGATCCCGTTTGTTGTCAATGGCTCTTATTTCGGGGCGAGTTGGGAGCGCACCGCACAGGCCGCCTACGCGTACGCGAGCCCGGATTCACACCTGCAGGGGACACGAAACGGGGGCCGGCACCCATCGGTGCCGGCCCCCGTGAACTCTTGCGCCGACACACGGCGGGCGGCCCTCTCGGCGGTCAGCCGGCCGCCACAACCGGCCCCTGACCGAACCGCGGGACATCGTCCGCGGTGACATCCAGGCGGATCCGCTGGAAGCGGAGCGGGTGCCTGAAAACGCCCCGGTCAACGGCCCGATCGGCGCTGACTTCCGCCACCAGGTCCGGGCGGACGAGCACCACGTCCAGGACATCACGACTTCCCCACGACGCCGCGAACCGCACCCCCTCGAAGGGGTGCCCGGGGCCGGCTGCGGCAAGGTGCGCGCCGACCTGCCGCGCGGTGTCCGGGCGCAGCGGCGTGGTCCGGCCGACCGCGCGCAGTCGACCGTCCTGGTCGAGGCGACCGAGGACGAGGAGCCCGGGGCGGGTCAGGGTGCCGCTGACGGCGCCAATGATCGCTTCGGTGGAGTCCCGTCTTCACTGGTGAAGTGTCGGTATCTGTAGCGTGCGCAATTCCGTGACACCGGGCTGGCGTCGAGCTTGGGTAGCGACAGCATCTGTGCACCGGTTCGAATGCGCTCAGGTCCGAAGCCGGTCTACGAGAACGGGGGACCCTGGCGTCGGTTCCGGGGCCTGTGAACCGCACTGGGCTCAATGCACTCGCGAGGTGTTTCCCCGTCCGCGTACGGTCTGCCCATGACGAGGACCACGCCGACCAGACCTGTGCCCGTGGAGGCTGTGTTCCCAGAGCTCGCCGCCCATCGGGGCCGGACCACCCGACTGCACCCCAGACCGGGGCAACCTGGCATGCTCGAGAGCCATATCGGCGGGCCGATGCTGTGGCCGGCCGACGAGCCGTGGCCGGTCTGCCAGGAGCCCCACCAGCCCGAGACCGAGGGGTACGAGCCGGACGAGATCCGCAGTGCCCGGGCCGCGGGCGTCTGGCCGCGGAGCCAGCCGCGGCCGGGCTCCGGAACGCCCGGGGACGACGGCCCGGTGCCGTTCGTATGCCTCGCCCAGTTCTTCCGCCGGGACATCCCGGCTCTGGCGGCCGGGCCCGATGGTGCGGATCTGGTGCAGATCTTCCGCTGCCCGTTCAACCACGGTCCGTACCTGGAGCGCCGTTACCACCTGCGGTGGCGGCGGGCCGCAGAGACCGAGCGCGCGGAAAGCTTCCTCGCCGCCCCGCCCGAAGTGCCCATGCTGCGATGGGAGCACGAACTCCCCGAGCCGTGTGTCCTGCATCCCGAAAAGGTGGACACCTATCCCTGGGCAGAGGACGACACGCTGCCTGCCTCTCTGATCGCCCGCATCGACGCGTGGGACGACGCCCAGGCGGCGGAACACGGCCCGGATGCCCCCAGCTACCAGTTCGACCTGTCGATCCCGCCCGGCTGGCGGGTGGGCGGCTTTCCGAGCTGGGCGTCGACAGGCCCGATGGCCATCGGCTGCGAATCCTGCGCGACCCCGATGCGGCTGCTGCTGACCGCCGACGGCTACGAGATGGACGCCGGCTCGCACAGCTGGGTACCTCTGGAGGACCGCGACCCGTCCCTGCGGGGGAAGGCCTCGATCCAGGGCGGCCCGTCCGTTGCCCAGCCGACCCGGCTCCGCTTCGGCCGGGACCGGGACCTGCACGTCTTCACCTGCCCGGCTGACCCCTGCCACCCACCCCAATGGGTTCTCTCCTAGGGGCGGTGAGTGGCCGCAGCAGGTGGCACACTCGCCCGGCGCGTACGCCCCGGCTTCATCCGTCCCGTGCCCGGCACGACGCCCCGGGCCCGGGCCCGGTAGCGGCCCGAGACCGAGGGGGCAGGCCAGCACGGGCCCCGGGCGCAGCAAAGCGGGGCCGTCACCGGCTGGTGACGGCCCCGCTCGCGTGCTGCCCTGGGCCGGCAGCTTGGCTTGCCGGGTCGCTGCCTGACCAGCGACTGCTGGAACGAGGGTGGGGCCACGCCCCAAGATCACCAACAGCATCAAGAAGTTGGGCCAGAGCCAAGACTCAGCACTGCTACGGTTCTGCCGAAGTCAGGACGCTCGAAGGGACTCTGAAAGACTCGGAGCATGCAGCCGTTCCCCGCGAACCCCGACAGCCTGGACGACCCCATAACGCTCCTCGACGAGCAAGGGACCTGCTGGGTTCTCCATCGCAAGCGCCTTGATTTCCGCATCGTTCGTCGGCTGGTCAAAGATGCGGGAACGACTGTCGTATGGGGGGATATGGGCGGCATTAGCCCTCGACTCGCGGCCGAAGCCGAGCGCCTCATGCTCTGGACCCGGATCAAAGACGAGTGCAAGGGCCCCGGCGGGACGTGGTCAACCGCTCGCTACTTGGCCCATGAGTTCCGCGCTGAGCCGGGACGCCGCATGCTCTATATCGAGGACCACTGCTGAGCGAACCCGCAGGTTTCGATGACGGAGAGTAACTGACCACATAGTTTGGACCAGAACCCCATTCTGGGTTCTGGCACACATTCCGTGAGGACGATCAACGGCGTTCTGCCACGGTGACGTCTCGTCATCTGGGACCGTGGTGCGGTGTGATGACCTCATAGCGGTGCTGATTCCGCACTTCAGGGCGGTTCTGGTGGAGCGGGTGTTCACGGAGTGCGGTGTGGTGCACATCGTGGCGAGAACCTTCGATGGCCCTGCTTCGTGCCCGGCCTGTGAGCTTCCGTCGAATCGCGTCCACAGCTGCTACCAGCGTCGGCTGGCTGATTCTCCGGTCGGTGGCCAGCCGGTGCTGATCGAACTGACCGTGCGGCAGCTGTACTGCGATAGCGACCTGTGTGGGCGCCGTACGTTCGTCAAGCAGGGCGCGGGGCTGACGTTCAGGTACGGGAGACGCACTCCTGCTTCGCGCCATGTTCTGGCGGTCGTTGCGGTTGCCCTCGCAGGCCGGGCCGGGGCCCGTCTTGTTGCTGCCCTGCAGACGAGGGTGAGCCGGACGACACTCCTACGGGCGATCATGGCCGTGCCTGATCCCGTGTGGACCGTCCCCAGGGTGCTGGGCGTCGATGACTTTGCCACCCGCCGCGGGCACCACTACGGCACTGTCCTCATCGACTGCGAGAGCGGCCGGCCTCTCGACCTCTTGCCCGGCCGCAACGCCTCCACCCTGGCCGGCTGGCTGCGCGAACATCCCGGCGCCGAGATCATCTGCCGTGACCGTGCCGGATCCTACGCCGACGGCGCCCGGACCGGCGCCCCGAACGCGGTCCAGGTGGCCGACCGCTTCCACCTCTGGCAGAACCTCGGCACCGCCGTCGAAGCCAGCGTCCGACTCCACATCAAGTGCCTCAAGGCGGCTTTCACCAGCCCTGATGGCCCTGCGAGCGATGGCGGCGACTCGAATGCGACGAAGTCGATGTCGCCGATCGAAGCTCGCATCAGAGAGCGGCACGCGACCATCCATGCCCTGCTGGCCCAAGGACACGGGATCCGGGAGATCGCCAGGGAACTGCACATGGGCGGTAACACCGTCCGCCGCAACGCCCGCGCGTCAGTCCCCGAACAGCTGCTGACCGGAAGGCGCCAGCCCCGGGCCAGCCAGCTCGACCCCTACAAGCCCCACCTGGACAAACTCTGGGCCGAAGGGCAAACCAACGCCATCCAGCTGCATGCCGAACTCCAGAACCTCGGCTACCGCGGGAGCTACCAGATCATCAGCGACTACCTGCGACCGAGGCGCCGCCGACGCATCCGCGTCGTCCCACCCGCACCACCGGGAATCCGCCGGGTCACCGGCTGGATGATGCGGCACCCCGAGAACCTGGCCGACGGGGAACGCCGACAGTTCGCCGCCATACTCGCCCATTGCCCTGAACTGAAGGCCCTCCACGCGCACGTCCGCGGCTTCGCAGAGATCCTTCAATCTCGCTCCGGCCAGTACCTCAAAGACTGGATCACTGCCACCCGCACCGCGGACCTGCCCCGCCTGCACACCTTCGCCACCGGGTTGGAGAAAGATTGGGACGCCGTGCTCCAGGGCCTGAGCACACGCTGGAACTCCGGCCCCGTCGAGGGCCGCGTCAATCACATCAAGATGATCAAACGCCAGATGTTCGGACGGGCCAAGCTCCCCCTTCTCCGCAAACGCGTCCTTCTCACAGCAGCAGCAAACAGGTGACCCGGCAGACAAGACTGTCAGACCCCTGCGGCATGCTCGCCAGCATGAACGAAGACGCCTTCTGGCAGCTCATCGAGGACTGCAGGCCCACGGAACCCGACCCTGACGCCGAACTCCTCGCCGCCGCAGTGACTGAGCGGCTCGCCCAGTCCCCGCTGTCGCTGGTCATCGGGTTTGCCGAGCAACTGTCATGGGCGCTCTACCGGCTGGACCGCAAGGAGTACGGACACGACTTGTCCGATGACGCCTTCCTCTACACCCGTGCCGCGGTCGTCGCCGCCGGCCGCACCGTATTCGACAGCGTCCTCCAAGACCCAACGGCCTTCACTCCTTACGCCACCGACCTCATCTGGGCCGAGCGCCTGCTCTACACACCGGACCGGGCATACAAGCGCATCACTGGGGAGGAGTGGGACCGCGACACGCGCTACTCCTACGAGTCGTGCTCGAACACCGAGGGCTGGGCTGATTGAACGGCATGTCCTGCGGATGGTGACGAGTCCCAGGGCCATTGATCGTCCTCACGGAATGTGTGCCAGAACCTCGTTTTCACCTATGCAGCCAGACACGGGGACCACGCCTTACGGACCAGGTCGCCGGGGCCATGTCGTCCCAGAGGCGCGTCGAAGGCTCGCCTTCGAGCGCGCGGGCTACGAAACAGCGGAACACGGTCGAGCGGTGCATCAACAACTTCAGGCAGTGGCGCGGCCTGGCCATTCGATACCGCTGTGAGGATGTTCGGGTGCCGCTTCGGGTAGTGGCCTGACCCGCGATACGACTGACCCTGGTGCCTTGGTTTTGCTCTGTCGGCCGCTGTCCGGAGCGGTACGCGCTGCCGCTGGAACGGCGGGCGTGTCCCGAAAGGGGCTTTCGCGAGAGGCACCGTCTCAGTCCTGACCGCCTGACCGATCCAGCGATGGCTGACCCGCTTCCCATCGCTGAGGAAACAGGTGACCGTGACCAGGATGACCCAGGCCGTTCCGCTGGACCAGGACATCGTGCTGGGCGTCGACACGCACAAGGACGTCCACGTCGCTGCTGTGATCACAGCCGCTCGTGCCTTTGTCGAGAGCCGGAGCTCTCCGACCACCGCCGAGGGCCACGAACAGTGACTGGACTGGGCCCAGAGGCCACCTCAGCCGGGCCGGGGTGGAGTGCACGGGCTCTTACTGATCTTTTCGTAAGTTCGGTGGGTGTGGTGGGTGGATGGTCAGGCCGGTGTGGGCGAGGAAGGACCATGGCAGTTGTGGGTTGTGGTTGATGCGGTGGATGCCTTGCTCGGTGGCGTCCGCGACGTCGGCGAGGTGGTCGCCGGCGAGGTTGGCGAGTTCACGTTTCTTGAGCGGGGACCACAGCAGCTCCACCGGGTTCAGCTCGGGAGCATAGGCGGGTAATCGCTCCAGGGTGAGCCAGTCCTGGTCGGCGACCCAGGCCCGCATCGTCCGGCTCCAATGGGCGGACAGGCCGTCCCAGACCAGGACCACCCGCTCGCCGGGGTAGAACACTTTCATCTGCTCCAGGACCTCGATGAGGGCGGCGGTGTCGTAGCTGCCGGGCTTGAGATGGAAACACAGGCGGGCCCCTCGATCGGGGTCGGTGGAGTGGTATCCCAGGGCCGCGGCCATCGACGCCCGCTTCCAGTTCAGCCGGTGCCGCAGCAGCGGGGTCCGACCTCGGGGTGCGTAGGTGTGGCGGATCTGAGGCAGCAGGGAGACGCCTGATTCGTCGAGGAACACGATCCAGGCACGTGTGTTCACGGCCCTTTTTTGATGCGCGGCCACTCGTGACTGATCCAACGGGCGATTTCCGACTCGTCCCTCTCGACCGCCCGCCGCTCGGGCCGCTGCAGACTCCATCCGAGCCGGCCGGTCAGCAGCCGCCACACCGACGCCCTCGACAGCACCACTCCCGTCACCCGCTCCACGACGGCGCCGACTCGCTCGAGGGTCCACAGGTCGGCCTCGAACCCATGAGCCTGGGCTCCTCGCATCAACGCGGCCCGGACGGTCTCGACCTGGGCGTCGTCCAGCTTGGGCGGACGACCGGTGACCGGCCGCCGCCGCAGCGCCGAAGCACCACCTTCCTCCCACGCCCGCCGCCAACGCCGAACGCTCTCCGCACACACCCCCACCGCCCGCGCAATCTCCGCATTCGAGACACCGTCCTCGAACAACTCGACCGCCCGAACACGCCGAGCCTCCGCCAACTGAGGCCGCGATAAAGGAGGAAGGGAGGCGCCGCCAGCCGAAGGTGAAGGTTGATAAGCCACCCCGACAGCCTCCCACTCACACCGCCACCACACCCACCGAACTTACGAAAAGATCAGTAGAGTGGCGCTATGGACATCCTGAGCGACACCCTCGAAGTCTTGCGCACGGGACGGCCGATGGTGACTCGCACCGACGCGCACGCCCCGTGGGCCCTGAAGTTCCAACCCATCTCAGGAGCCGGATTCCACGTGGTCGTGGAAGGGCACTGCCACCTGCTGCCACCGCACGGCTAGCCGCTCGCGCTCGGACCCGGCGACATCGTGTTCCTGCAGCGCGGCAGCGGACACACCCTGTGCGACGTGCCGGACCGCGATCCGGCGGACTTCGTACCAGACCGCGTGGACCGTTCCTCGCCGATTGGCCACGTCACCGTGGACGGACCAGGGCCGCACACGGTGCTGGTGTGCGGCGCGTACGCGATCGACGTTGATCGCCCGCATCCGCTGTTCAGCGATCTACCAGAGGTCATCCACCTCCCCGCGGTTCCCGGCCGCCACCCGGTGCTGCGCTCGGCGGTCGATCAGCTGTGCGCCGAGTTCCACGCGCCGCAGCCGGGCTCGGACGCGGTCGTCACGGCGCTCATCGATCTGCTGCTGCTGTACATCCTCCGGTCGTGGTACGCCGAACTACCGAAGGAGCGGACCCGGGGTTGGGCGGCCGCGCTGACCGACCCGGCAGTCGCTCCAGCCCTGAAGGCGATCCACGTCGATCCCGGCCATCCCTGGACCGTGGAGTCTCTGGGCACCCGCGCCGGGCTTTCCCGCGCGGCGTTCGCCCGCCGCTTCGCCTCGGTGGTCGGCGAGCCGCCGTTGACCTACCTGACCAACTGGCGGATGGCCACCGCGGCGCGGTTGCTGCACCAATCGCCGACCCCGCTGAGCACAATCGCGCAGCACACGGGGTACACGTCGGAGTTCGCCTTCGCCAAAGCTTTCAAACGACACTTCGGGTCGCCGCCGGGAGCCTACCGCAAGCAGGTCAAGACGGCAGGCGACGAACCAGGCGAATACAACTGGCGCTGAGGGCCAGGACATCACCGCAGCGGATTTGGAAGCGGTGGTCGCTGCCGATCCCGGCCTCGCGGTGGCCCCGATGCGGTGGAGCGCCAGGCGGATCGTGTCCAAGAGCCCAACGATGCGGTGATCGCGACGATGCGCGAGGTGGCGGTGGCGGAGGTTCTGGAGGCGAAGTTCCATGTTGACGACGGCCCCTGAACGCACTCCTGCACTGGTCGAACTGGCGCAGAAGCCACCAAGCTTCGGCACGTCGCAGCCACAACCGGCAGCGGCTCTCCGCCCCCTCCAGCGCGTAGACCGCCAAGTCACACTGGAGTATTAGTGGCCGTTCGTCTATGCGGGCACCCACCCGAACCCCGGCACGAACCCCCAGAACAGATGGAACCCGTACAACCCAACCCTTCCAAGGACGCAACCGGAATCGGCGGGGCGATGATCCGTATCCCCGTCATGCACCGATGGCGCCCAAGCCCTGCCACCACACCCCAACTCACACGCTGCGAGGCGAAGGCGAGGCCCTCCTGGAGCCGGTCGGGACGCTGTCGTCCCCACCAGGCCTGAAGGGCCTCGCCCGCATCAGGAAGCCCGAGCTGGTGCCGTCGGGGTCCTGGGGTGGATCCCTAGCCGGCGTATTGGTCCACGTCCAGCAGCGCGCCGATCGAAGCCAGGAATCCCAATTCCCTCGCCCCGATCCCGAAGCCGGGGCCATGCGGGTCCGAATCGGAGATCCACTGGACGAGAGCGAGCCGGAGGAAGCAACCCCTGCGAGAAAGGTCTGTCAGGCCTCTCTCTGAAGGGAGAATCCTCGGCCAGAGCCGCTCAAGGGCGAGACCGATGTACTCGTCCTGGCCAACCTCCTCTCTTATCTCCCACACGTTTACCTTGAGAGGGCGGCTGGGGTTCCGTGTGGGTCCGCCCTTGCGACGGAATACGTCTGGCTGCTGACCGACGATCTCCGAGATCTCCTCCACGGATAGTTCATCGGATTCGATACGGAGGATCACCGAACGCTTACGGTCCATTCTCAGCACTTCCAGTACTCACCGCTCTTGTGCATGAGAGTCGGAATATAGCTCTTCCGATCCTTGGGCATGAGGAACAAATACCCGGTCTTCTTGTCGAGGTAGATATCATAATGGGCGATGACCTTGTCCCGGGCCTTCGCATCGGTCAGCACGTCGGTCTTGAATTCGTGCGCATCACCGACCATCTTATCGACCTCCCCGTCGGACAGCTTGCGTAGCTTTCCAGGGTTCGTTTCAAATGCCGGGCCCGATCCGCCGTCGTTGTGGACCAGTACGGGCTTGGCACCTGCCAGCACATAGTAGGTGTGCAGGCCGTCCACAGTGAGGTTGTAGGCGGAGTGCAGTTCCTGCCAGTGGCGGACTTCTGCGATCTCTGCGGGTCGGCCGTCAGCCGCTCTGAGCGTGTCTCCCTCTCTCAGGTCGGCCGCGAAGGTCCAGGCCTTCGCGTTCACGGACCAGAAGGGGTGGTTCGAGGTGCTGATGAGGGATCCGCCACCGGAGGCCGGGGTCAGGCTGATCTCGGTGAAGGCGCGGTCGTCGGGGGTGTAGATGGTGGCGTCGACCCGCCGGGCGGCCGTGAGGCCCGAGACCGGGTCCGTGGCCAGGACCGAATCACCGACAGCGATCCCCTCGATCGACTTCGAGGATCCGTCCGCCATGAGAACCATGGTGCCTGCAGGAAAGCTGTTTTTCTGCCCGCACGGACTCTTCTTGAAGAAGTTTCCGATCTTGTCGAAGACTTCTCCTGTTTTCGCCCCGAACTTCTCGGCCCAGCGCACGCCCTTGAGACCTGCAGCTGCCCAGCCTGCGATGGGAAGCATTGCCGCACAGGAGAGAACAGCATCCTTCGCGGCGTCTTTGTCACCGATCCCGTACTTTTGGGCGAGATTGGATTCGATCGCGTAGGCGATGCAGTTGACGGCATCAGCGGGCTCCCCAACTACAGGGAGGAGACCCATGATGTCCAGCCTGAGGTGGATGTACTCCTTGAGGCTCATCCCGGGGGGCACTTGATTGGTGGTCAGCGCCAGGATGAGGGTGTTGAGCTCGGATGATCCGCCAGCCTCCGCGTCCTGCTGCATCGCGGCGTCGTAGTCGGCCATCCGCTGGTCCAGAAGCGCCTGCTGTTCGGCGGTGTAGCGCTCGGTCTGGTAGCGGGTGACCGTCGCCTGGTGTTTGGCGAGGGCCTCGGTGGCGCTCTGTCCGGCGTTGTGGGCGGACTGGCGGGCCTGTTCGGCTGCCTGGAACGCGCTCGCGGCGTATCCCTGGGCTGCGCCGTAGCTGGCTTCGGCGGAGATCGCCGCGTTTCTGGCCCTGCGGGCACTGCTCGCAGCCTCAGCCTGGGCCTTGCGTGCGGCTGCGGCGGAGGATGCCGCGGACTTCGCCGAGGTGCTGGCCCGGTCGGCGGCCTGCCGGGCCCGGGTGGCGTGGCCGTTGGCCTCGTCGGCGTATTGGGTGGCCGTCTTGGCGTGGCCGGCGGCCAAGTCTGCGTGGCCCTGGGCCTTCTCGGCGGCCTCGTACGCCTCGTAAGCGGACTTGTGGGCCAGGGCTGCGGTCTGGGAGGCCGTGGCGAGGATGGACTGGATCTGCTCGATGTGAGCCGCGTTGAGCTGGTCGCGGCGGGTGGCCTTGTGACGCCCGGAGGTGATGAAGGTGACCAGGTTGGTGTCGGGACTGGCGAGGGCGGCTTCGGCCGCTGCCTTGACCTCCGGTCCGCCGCCTTCGGCGAGCCGGGCGGCCTCGATGCGGTAGTCCTCGATCCGTGCCTGGTGCTGGCCCTGGGTGAGGAAGGTGTCGAGGGCCTTCGGGTCGGTGGCGTCGAGTGCGGCCTGGGCGTCTTCCTTGACCACCGTGCCGCCGGCTTCGGCGATGCGGGCGACCTCAACACGGTTGTTCTCGGCAGCCGCCTGGTACTGGCCCACGGTGAAGAAGGCGTGAACCTGGGCCGGGGTACCGCGCAGTGCGGTGGTGGCCGCGGTGCGGACGTCCTCGTGGGCAGATTGCGTGGCCAGGACGTGGACGGCTTCTCGTTCGTCTTCCTCCTGGGCCTGCTTCCAGCCGGTGAGTGCGTAGGCGACGACGGCTCCGTCGTCGCCGGCGAGGGCGACTTCAGCGGCGGCCCGGCTCCAGGGACCGCGGATCTGCAGGGCGGTCATGGCCATCTTGCGGCCGTTGGCCGCGATCTGGGCCGGCTGCGCGTCGGGCTTGGCGGCCTGGGCGGCGAGGGTATTGAAGTCGGTCTGGAGCGTGAGGGCTTGCTGCTTGACCTTGTTGATCTCGGCCTTGACGGTGTCGGTGGTCTCCTTGGCGTCGCGGGCCTCGTTGACCAGCAGGGCCGTGCGAGCGGCGATCTCGTCGGCTTCGCCCTTGCGGGTGGTGGTCTGGATCTCCTGGGCCTTGGTGACCGCGGTACTGGCCGCTTGGGCCGCCTTCAGCGCCTCGTCCGCATTGACTTTCGCTGCGTTGGCCGCCGCCTGGGCGTCGCCGGCGTGTTCATTGGCCTTGCGGGCTGCATCCGCGGCCTTGCGCGCGTGTGCGGCGGCGGAAAGGGCGGCATCGCGGGCCTGGGTCGCCGCCGTGATGGCGTTGTCCGCGTGGCGCTGCGCCTCCTGGGACGCGCGCTTGGCTTCTGCGGCGTGCCGCTGTGCTGCGGCTGCTGCGGCCTTGGCCTGGCCCGCGCTGGCTCCGGCGGCGGCAGCGTGGCCGGCGGCGGCGTTGGCGCTCGCGGCTGCCGCGTTCATGTCGTCGATGGCGCCGAGCGCGGCGGTCAGTGACTTCTTCGCCGCGATGGCGGTCTTCAGCATCGCGGTGAGGGTGTTGGCGATCTTCTCGGCGTCGGTGGCGGCCTTCAGCGCATCGGCGGCTGCCTTCTCGTTGACCTTGCCGGAAGCCGCTGCCGCCCACGCATTGCCGGCGGCCTGGGAGGCCCGCTGGGCGGCGGTGGCGGCGTTGGCGGCAGCGGCGATCGCGGTCTGTGCTGCGGCGTTGGCGGCGCGGGCAGCGGAAATGGCGGCTTTCGCCGCCGCGGCGGCACGGCGGGAGGACTCTGCCGCGCGACGCGCGGCGTCCTCGGCCTTGTTCGCGTCGTTCTTCGCCGCGAGGGTTTCGGCCGCTGCCGTCGCGGCTTCCTTCTTCGCCAAGGCTGCGGCAGTCTCGGCCTTCTTGGCCTGCTCCTCGGCGCTGACCTTGGCCTTGTCGGCAGCCGCTGCGGCGTCGGAGGTCTGCTGGGCCAGGTCGGTGATGCTGGCGTGTTCCTGGTCCTGGGCGCGGGTGATGTACTGGCCGTAGGCGAGGAAGTCCCGTACTTCGGTGATGCCCGCGTTCAGTGCGGCGGCGGCGGCGCGCTTGGTGGCGGGGCCTCCGGCCATCTCGATCTGGGCGACGCGGAGCCGGGCGTCGTCGTCGCGGCTCTTGTACTGGCCTTCGTTCAGGAAGGCGCGGACGTCGTCGATGGTCCCGTTCATCGCTGCGTCGCCGGCCTCGCGGCCGACGGTCCCGCCGGCCTCGGTGGCACGGGCTGCAGCCACGCGCTGGTCGTCTTCGAGCGGCCGCTTCCAGCCGTCCTTCATGAAGGCCACGAGCTGTTCCGGAGTGCCCTTGAGTGCCTCGGCTGCGGCCGCGCTGACTTCCGGCCCGGCTTCGGTGACGAGGGTGAGGGCGGCCTCACGGAGGTCGAGTTCCTCGGCGACCTTCTCGCCGTCGGCCAGGTACGCGCGGACCTGCGCATCGTTGCCGGTGAGCGCTGCTTCCGCGGCGGCTCGGACGGCCGGTCCTGAAGTCTTCCAGGCCTGAAGTACCTTGGCGCGGTCGGACAGTGGTGTCCCGGGGGGATCCGCGGCGCCGGCCGGCGCCGCTGTGATGAGCGTGGCCACGAGGGCCAGGGGCAGGAGTCCGCGGACGGACCTGCCGGCCACCTGGACTCCCCTCCCCAGGGTCCCAGAGCCTGCAAGCTGACGCACTGAATTCAATCCTTCTGCTGGTCGCTGGGCACCGCAAAGGCCCGCACCGGCGCCTGATCCCGGGCCGGTCCGCCCCCTCTTGGTGATGCACGCCGGACAGGTCCTGCCGCCTCCTGTGATTCGGCGTCCCCAGGCCGAAGGCGGGCAGGCCCCCACCAAGTCCTCGGACATGGCGCGGCATTGCTCTGAATCCTGATGCGTGATCCACGCATCGGAAGGTTGCACGGACACAACCGACCGCGATCTGATCGCGGCCCCAAATATAGCTGACAGGCAACCACGCGTGAGCAGTTGGGCCGCATAGTGAGCCTGTGCCTATATTGATCAGCGGCCCCCAGGCGATCATGACCGGCTGTCGTCTACAGCACGGTCACCATCACTTTGTTGAGCCCCCTCAGACACCGAGCGGGGAATGTCTTACGAAAGCGAACACATCAGTGCGCATACGCAGATGGATGCCCGTACCGATCGCGGCACTCGCCGTCACCCTGGGGGCACCGACCACACTGGCCACCGCGGCCGGTGAGCCTCCGGCCGACGTGCCGTACGCCGTCGAGGACGGCGCCTACCCCTATCGCGACAACATCCTCGGGCTGACCGGGGCCGACCTCATCGCAGGCGACGGCAACATCACGTTCACCTCGTGCGCGGGCCCGTATCAGATCAAGGTGTGGGCGGTGAAGCTGAAGACCAACGAGTCCAGGATCTGCTTCGCCGCCGCCGGGACCGGCTACCTGAGCGTCAACATCCCCCGCGCCTACCGCATCGAGACCATAGGCCGTGACGTCAAGGCGAGCATCTCCATCGAAGGCACCACTGAGGACCTGACCGTCCCGCGAAGCACCTCCCAGAGCTTCGGCGAGGCCGACCCGGCCAACCCGAAGCAGGCCGTGCTGCTGGAAATGCGGGTCACCGGTTCCGGCACCGCGACCCCGCAGCAGCCGGCCGGGGACAACCCGTACGCCTACCTCGGTAAGCTCCGCATCGGCGACACCCGGGCCTGCACGGCCGTACTCGTCGACCCCCGCTGGGTGATGACGGCCAAGAGCTGCTTCGCGGACAAGCCGGCCGAGAGCATCGACGTGCCGGCCGGCGCGCCGAAGACCAGGACCACGCTGACCATCGGCCGCAAGGACCTGAACGCCTCCGGCGGGCACACCACCGAGATCGCCGAGCTGGTGCCGCGTACCGACCGTGACCTGGTCATGGCCCGCCTGGCGCAGCCCGTGTTCACCATCACCCCGGTCGGCGTCTCCGCCACCGCCCCGGCGGTCGGCGCGCAGGTCACGGTGCCCGGCTTCGGGCGCACCACTCAGGACTGGGCACCGGCCCAGGCGCACAAGGCCGACTTCACCGTCGGCACAGTCGCCGCGACCGGGTTCGACATCGCGCCCAAGTCCCCTGCGGACACCACCGTCTGCAAGGGCGACGCCGGTGCGCCCGCCCTGCAGACCGTGAACGGGAAGACCCTCGTCTCCGGCGTCATCAGCCGAGCCGGGCAGGGGGGCTGCCTCGACGGTGCTTCCGCCCAGGCCGGCGCCTACGACACCCGTGTCGACGACCTCGGCAGCTGGATCGGGTCGCTGACCTCGCGCCGCTCGGCCGCGGTCAACGAGGCCGGCGCCAACGGCCGTATCCGCTGGGCCGACTTCGACGGCGACGGCAAGCCCGACTACATCAACGTCGCCGACAACGGCTCGGTCGCGGTGTGGCTCAACCGCGGCGGCAACCCCGCCGGCGCGAACGGCTGGCAGGGCATCGGCCAGGTCGCCACCGGCCTGACCACCGACCGCAACCGGGTCCGCTTCGCGGACTTCGACGGCGACGGCAAGGCCGACTACTTCCTCATCAACACCGACGGTTCCGTCGAGGTCTACCTCAACCAGGGCGGTGACCCCGGCAACGGCTGGAAGCACCTGGGCAAGGTCGCCTACGGCGTCACCAACGACGCGAGCAAGGTCCGCTTCGCGGACTGGGACGGCGACGGCCGCTCCGACTACCTCGCCTTCGCCGACAACGGCGCCGTCACCGTGTACCTCAACCGCGGCGGCGACCAGTCCGGCAACGGCTGGCCGGCCAGCAAGATCGCGTCCGGCGTGACCAGCGACCGTGCCCGCATCCGCTTCGCCGACAACGACGGTGACGGCAAGGCCGACTACTTCTACGTCAAGCCCGACGGCAAGGTCGACCTGTACGTCAACCGCGGCGGCGACGCCGTCCCGAACAACGGCTGGAACGTCGTGGGCCAGATCGCGACCGGCGTCACCACCGACCACACCCGCGTCCAGTTCGTCGACTTCAACGCCGACACCCACGCCGACTACGTGGTCTCCGGCAACGGCAACAGCGCCTCCGTCTGGCTCTGGAACGGCGGTGACCCGGCTGGCGGCAACGGCTGGAACGGCATCGGCGTCGTGGCCAGCGGCACCTGAGCCGTCCCGTTCCCCTATCGGTCGAGTCCCTGTGGCTCGGCTGATCAACCGGCCGTCCTCCGCCCTGCCCCGCAGCGGGACGGAGGACGGCCGTCCCCTTTCTTCCTTCCGGCCAGCCGGGCCTCCTGTCGGGACCCGGCAGCCGATGACACCGAGAGACCGCCTCAGTGATGAAGCGCAGCACCACCCTGACCACCGCCCTGCTCGCCGGAGCCACCGCCGCCTTCGGACTGGCGGGTACGCCCCTCGCCGTTGCGGCGCCTCAGCCGGCTCCTCCACTGGTGCGGATCATGCCGCTCGGCGATTCCATCACCGCAGGCGAAGGCAGCAACGGCCTCGTCGGCTACCGCGGCCCGCTGTGGGACCGGATGGCCTCCCAGACCGCCTACACCCCCGACTTCGTGGGGTCGGGCTCCTTCGGCAACGCCCCGGACCCGGACAACGAGGGCCACAGCGGCTGGACCGTCAAGGGCGTGCGCGACAACATCGACCGCTGGCAGGGCGGCGCCGCCCCCGACGTGGTCCTGCTCCACCTCGGTATCAACGACCTCAACTCCCACAACGCCGACCCGGCCGGCGCCGCGGCCGAACTGGTCTCGCTCATCGACCGCATCCAGGCCAACAAGCCCGGCGTCACCGTCATCGTCCAGGGCCTGCTGGTCGACACCCGCGGGCAGTTCGAGCGTACAAACACCTTCAACACGGAGCTGCGCACCACGATAGCCACTCGTGCCACCGCCGGCCGGCACGTACGGTACGTCCAGTCCCCGCGCCTGGACGTGGCCACCGAGCTGCCCGACGGGCTGCACCCCAACGACGCCGGCTACCGCAAGATGGCCGCCGCCTACCACGAAGGGCTGCAGGCGGCACTCGCCGACGGCTGGGTGCAGCCGGCCCGCGCGCCGCGGGCCGGCACCGAGTCGGGTGGTACGGACGGCGTCCGCTGGGCCGACTTCGACGGCGACGGGCGCACGGACTGGCTGACCATCGCCGATTCCGGAGAGGTCCGGGTCCGCCTCAACCGCGGCGGCGAGGGCGTCGGCACCTGGCAGGACATCGGCCGGGTCGCCACCGGTGTCACCACCGACCGCACCCGGGTGCGTCTGGCGGACTTCGACGGTGACGGGCGTGCCGACTACCTGTACATCGCCCCCGACGGCGGGGTCACCGCCTACCTCAACCGCGGCGGAGACGTCATCGGCGCCAACGGCTGGGAGCTGACCGGCAAGGTCGCGTGGGGCACCACCCGCGCCCACCAGCAGGTCCGCTTCGCGGACTTCGACGGTGACGGGCGTGCCGACTACGCGACCATCGCCGACGGTGGAGCCGTCAACGTCCACCTCAACCGCGGGGGCGACCCGGCCGGTGCCGGCGGCTGGATCGGCATCGGGCAGGTCGCGACCGGCACCACCACCGACCGCACCCGGGTGCGTCTGGCGGACTTCGACGGCGACGGCCGGGCCGACTACTGGACCGTCAACCCCAACGGCAGCGTGACGACTTACGTCAACCGCGGCGGCGACGGCCACGGCGGCTGGCGCTACGTCGGCCAGACCGCCTCCGGCGTGACCGACGACCACACCCGCGTACTGCTCGCCGATCTCACCGCCGACACCCGCGCCGACTACCTCATGCAGGCGCACGACGGCGGGACCACTGTGTACGCCTTCAACGGCGGCGACCCCAATCCGGCCGGCTGGACCCACCTCGGCACGATCCCCCACGCCTCGTGACCGGACGCCCGCACGGCATTCCGCCGCACCCAGGCCGCTCCCACGACGACCACCGGAAGGCAGCACCGCAGCTCCGCAAGATGACCGCTCTCACCGTGACCGTCGCCCTCGGCGCCGGTGCCGCCCTCACCGCAGCAGCGACGGCCCCTGCGTCCGCCGTCGCGAACCCGGCACCGCCGGTGCTGCGCGTCATGCCGCTGGGCGACTCGATCACCGACGGGTACCAGGGTTCGACCAACGCCGGCTACCGGGTGCCCTTGTGGCAGAAGGCCCTGACACACCCGCGTTTCCGTGTCGACTTCGTCGGGTCGCGGCAGTCCGGGTCGGCCCCGGACAACGACAACGAAGCGCACGGCGCCACCGTGATCAACGACTTCCGGGGCAAGGCAGGCGACTGGATACGCAGCGCCGAGCCAGACGTCGTCCTCCTTCACCACGGCGTCAACGACCTCGACCGCGGCACCGACAAGGCCAACGCCCCGGTCCGGCTGGCCGCAGTGACCGAAGAGATCCTGGCCGCGCGCCCGGGGGTCACGGTCGTGCTGATGGGCCTGATCCCCACCTCCGCGCCAGCCGGCGTGTCTTCCTTCAACACGGCGGTGAAGACCTGGGCCTCGGCCAGGGCGCAGGCCGGTGCCAAGGTCCGCTACATCGACGCGCCCGCTCTTGTGCCGGGCGAGCTGGCTGACGGACTGCATCCCAACGACGCCGGCTACTCCAGGATGGGTGACGCGTTCTTCGACGGCATCGACAAGGCCGTCGCGGACGGAATCGCAGTCCGTACCCACACGGCGCGGGCGGGCATCGAGACCGGCGGCGCCGGGCGGGTGCGCTGGGCCGACTGAGACAGTGACGGCCGGGCCGACCGAGTTCTCGTCGCGGACGGCGGTGCGGTCCGTGTCCTGCTGAACCGGGGCGGCGACGGGCGGGGCGGCTGGCAGGACCTCGGGCAGATCGCGTCAGGGCTGACGACGGACCGCAAGCGGGTGCGTTTCGCCGACTGGGACGGCGACGGCCGGACCGACTACATCTGGATCTCCGACACGGGCTCGGTGTCCGTCTACCTCAACCGCGGCGGCGACGGCCACGGCGGCTGGGCCTTCGCCGGCACGGTCGCGACGGGCCTGACCCGGGATGCCGAACAGGTTCGTTTCGTGGACTTCGACGGCGACGGGCGCACCGACTACGCCTGGGTGCGTTCCGACGCTCCGGTCGCCGTCTTCCTGAACCGGGGTGGCGACGGCCACGGCGGCTGGCAGGACCGCGGCACCATCGCCACGGGCGTGACCAAGGAGCCCACCCGTGTCCGGTGGACGGACTTCGACGGCGACGGATACGCCGACTACTCCGTAGTCCAGGCCAGCGGCTCGGTGGACACGTACCTCAACCGCGGCGGCGACGGCCACGGCGGCTGGTCCGTTCCGGCAAGCCCCGTCACGTCCGGGGTAATATCGCCCCTTTCAACATTCGCGGCACACCACGTGCTGCAATGGGAGGGTGAGGCCACCGCTCCGCTTCCCCGATGACCTGCTCGCCCTCCCAAGGGCGTGGCAGCAGACCTGCGCTGATCTCGCACAGGCCCCCGCCGAGACGGCACGACCGCGCTGCGCCGCCGACTGATCGCCCTCTCCGGCCGCCAGCACACCACCAGCGTCGGCCTGAGGGGCGCAACGGAGCTGGGGTATCGGATACTCCGTCCTCCTGGGGCCCGAGCCATGCCACCGAAGGCCCGCGGGCGCTGGTGCGCCATGCATTCACGGAGCTGGCGGTGGACCGGATCGCGGCAACCACGATGACGGTCGACACTGTCTCAAGGCAGGTCATGGAGAGAGCAGGCTCGCCCTTGATCCGCACCTTCTTCGAGCAGTGGCCCGAGCCGATCGAGGGAGCCGAGCACGGCGATGTGGAGTACGCGGTCATACGCGAGACCTGGATCCATCAGCACGGCGACCAGGAGCGGCCAGAGCTGCACATCCAAAGATCTTGACGACTCGTGGGCTCGGCGAAGGCCGCATCACCGGCGTCAAGCTGCACAAGCGAATCACGGCAGGCCGCGCTGGCATCCTCCCTCCGCCGCCGTTCTCCAGAGTGGTCGACCGTGTCAGCGAGCAGGGCACACCTACTGCCAGCCCATGTTGTCCTGCGCCGTGACGGTGGGGACGGACTGGGCAGGCGCGGCAGCGGCCGTTGTGGCGGCGAACAGCGGGGCGACGACGGTGAGCGTGAGGACCGCGGCGGCGTGGGCGATGCGCGTGCGAGACATGGGGTTTCTTCCGTTCCTGAGCGTTGACGGCACGTCGGATGGGTGTCCGGTACCGGTCGCGCCCCGCGGTGGCGCTTTCCGGTCCGAGTGCCTTCGGGAGCGGTGTCCGTTCGGGCAAGAACAACTTTCGCCGCAGGTCAGCATGGGTGAAAGGGCCGGCGAGTGGACGGAAACGGCAACGGCCGCTTGAGTCCACCTGCCTCGGGGGAAGCTCCTACGGGTCGTCAACCGGTCTGCTTGATGCGCACCAGGACGGTGGTTTCCAGCGCGTTGTCGGCGGCGCGGTCGCCGCCTCGGTTGAGGCAGTGGCCGTGGGTGGGGCCGGGAAGAGGCCGGGACCTCCGCTTCCTTGACCTCCTCGTCGAGTGCCCAGTAGCGGCGGGCGGGCCGCCGCAGTGCGGTCTCTTCACCGCGCAGGCCAGGGCGGCGAGTTCGCCCGCCGGGCGAGAGCGGGCCGGGGCGAAGACCATTTGCTTCGCGGACAGGCCGCGCACTCTGTCCCGGACGCCGGACGCCGGACGTCGCAGTGACGATGAGGGTACGGATCCGGTCGACGACCTGGGGGCTGGCTTTGACCGCGCTCTTGCGGACCACCCGCAGGGACCGGACCGCCTCCACGGTGCCGTTCATGACTTTCGGGGTCCCGCCTGCCCGGCCGGGCAGGACCGCGGTCGGCGCTGCGTAGGCGTCGACGGGGGACTTGCCCTTGCCCGCCCGGCCTTGCGGTCGGGGTGGGCCATTTCGATCACGGTGCCGGCATGGGGGGTGAGGAACCGGGGGATCTCCGCGCCATGGGCTCCGGTCCCTTCGAAGCCGACCGGGAGGACTCTTGTGTGCTGCCCTCCCCACCCACACCAAGCCGCACCACCCAGCAGCCGACGATTCCCGTGAAGGACATCCGGAGCGTCAGTCACTGGGAGAGTCAGACCCCCGAACGGTGCCGTGGCCGATCCTCCCTGTCAGTCGATGACGAGGAGCGGGGCCTCGGCGCGCAGGAGAGTCCAGCCCGAAAGTTCGGGGTGGCTCTCCAGCAGCCGGACGCAGACGGTTGCCGCGTTCGCTTCCGCCCGGGCCAGGGAGTCGGCCAGGAGGAAGAGACCCAGCACCGGTGCCGCGGTCGCGTGACCGTGACCGTGAACGCTGACGTGCTCGACGCCATCCTCGGGACGGGCGCACTCGTAGACGAGAGCACGCAGATCGGGGGGCAGTTCGCCGCCCTGGGCCGGCGGTCCTAAGTGCGCGTGTACGAGGTACATGACCCCTCTCTCTGCTGTCCCGCTACGGGCATATGATGATCTTTTTGTGCTGAAGATGAGCACATCCAGGGGGAAAACATGCTGTCTGCGCTGGGACTCGACACGATGGCGGAAGCCGTTTATCGAGCCATGCTGGCCGATCCGGGGGGCGGGGTCGCTGCCCTGGCCGCCCGCATCGGTGCGACGGAACAACAGGTACGTGACGGACTCGACGTCCTCAGCGAGCTCGCGCTGGTCCGGCCCTCGGCCGAGAACGGCGGGCTGCGCGCGGTCTCGCCGGACCTCGGGATGGAGGTCCTGATGGCCCGCCAGCAGGCCGAGATCGCCGCCCAGCAGCAGCGGCTGGAGGCCTCCCGCGCGGTGGCCGCCCAGTTGATCGCCGAGTACGCCGATCTGCGGCCGGCCACCGCCAGCCCGGGAGTCGAGCAGTTGATCGGCCTGGACCAGATCCGGGACCGTCTCACACGTCTGACCCGTGAAGTCCGCCACGAAGTCATGACGTTCGCACCCGGAGGACCCCAGACGGAGGGGAACATCGCCGCGTCACGACCGCTGGACGCCGAGTTGCTGGGGCGCGGAGTACGGACCAGGGTGGTGTACCTGGACAGCGTCCGCCACCACAAGCCGACCGTGGAGTACGCACGCTGGACGGCGTCGTTGGGCGGACAGGTCCGCACCGTGGCCTCCCTGCCCACCCGGCTGATCATCGTGGACCGGTCGACCGCGGTGATACCCGTGAGCAGTGAGGACACGGCGGGCGGCGCCGTCGTACTGACCGGGCAGGGAACGCTGACCGCGCTGTGCGCGCTGTACGAGAGTGTGTGGGCTGCGGCGCATCCACTCGGTGAGGCCCCCGTCCGGGATGTTCACGGCCTGAGTGCGCAGGAGGCCACCATCATCTCCTTGCTCTCTGAGGGGCACACGGACGAAGCGATCGCCAAGCGGCTGGGGGTGTCCCCGCGTACGGCCCGGCGGATCGCGAACGATCTCATGGAGCGGCTGGGCGCGCGGAGCCGGTTCGAGGCGGGTGTTCGGGCGGTCCAGCACGGATGGCTGCCCGCGCAACCGGGCTGAGTCCGCCTTGCCGGGGGGCCCTCGTCGCCGGGCGGGGTGCGAGGGGCCCTCGGACGCCCCGGCGGCCCTGCCGCGTCGGCGCCGTGGTTGCGGGGCCCGGGTGACGGGGCGCTGCCGTCACGTGGCCGGCCGGAAATATCGCCCTGGCCGGCCGGCAAGGGGGCGTGCGGGCCGCTGGGGGGTGAGCAGGCATGGTGATCCCGGAATGGGTGGTGGCTGAGGGCGGTTCGGGGGGTGCGGGGCCGGTGGTGCCGTGTCGCCGGTATCCGGCCCGGCGCACCCAGTTTTTCCGCTCCCCGCCGACTGCGAAAGCCGGGCGTACTGGCCTGAAGAGGCCTGGGCCGCAAGCGTCCAGTCCGCCGGCCGTCCTGCGGTCCCGGCCAGTGCCCCCTTGTGCGGCGGTGGGGAGCGTCCCCGCGTGCCCCGCTCGCCCGCCGGCCGTCGACGCTTCCCGGCCGTTGACCGTTGTTCTCGTCTGCGCGGGTCGTCCTGCCCGCTGACGAACCCTTGACCGGCTGGGGCCTCGTGCGGCGGGCCGTGCAGGCGCACAGCACGTGTCGGCGCGCCGGACGCGGTTGCCCGCTGAGTTCAATGGGAAGCGCACCCGGGCCAGATCGGGCCAGGGACGCTTCCGGCCATCCGAACCCCCTTCCCCTCGTCTTGCCCTTCCGCCGAGAGTGGTGATCGCCGCCAGGGAGCGAAGCGTGGACCTGGCCGGCACCGCCTGAGGACACGTCACCGCGGGACCCGAATCCGGAGTCCGACGCGACGTACCGGGCGCGGACCGACGATCACGACGGTCCGTCGGGCCGGGAGCACGTCCTGGCAGGGACCACACCGCAGGAGAAGGGAGTCGTGATGGCACAGCGTTCACGACAGTTCAGCAGACGTCAGGTAGTCGCCGCTTTCGCCGGGGTCGCAGCAGCTTGCGCGCTGCCGAACTGCACCGTGCTCAGCCGCCCCGCGTACGCGGCGGGTGGAGCCGGAGCCGACTCCCTGCCCTCGGGATCCGGTCTGCCGGACACCGATCGCGGCCGGGTCGTCTGGGCGTACCGTACGGGCGGCCGTGCCGTCCGCACCGCGGCAGCCGCGGCCCTGGTGGGGAGCGCGGCGGACGTGAAGACGTTCCTTGAGGAGCGGCTGCCCGTGGCCCGGGCCGAGGACAACCGGTTCACGCTCACGCGGTCGCTGGTGACGGCGGGCCGGGCGACGCGCGACGGCATCGGTGCGGCCCTGTCCGGTGGACCGGCGGCGGTCGACGCCTACCTCCTGGGCGGGTTCCAGAGCGCCGTGCGCGAGGACCTGCGGGTGGCGGTGACCACGGTCATGGCCCGCGGTGCCCGTGCCGTGAAGCGTGAGGGGGCCGCCGCGCTGGACTCCGGATCGGACTTCGCGCTGCGCGCCTTCCTCAGCGGCGGACAGTTCACCGCTCAGGAGGAGGACGACCGGGTGCAGGTGACGTCCATCCTCGTGACGGCGTCCCCGCAGGTGCGGGAGTACGCGAAGCGGGCCCTGGACGACGGGTCGCCGCGGGCGATCCGCTGGTTCCTGCAGACGGGCCAGTACATCGCCCGGGCCCGGGACGAGGAGACCGCGACGATCCAGCAACTGGTGAAGGTCGTGGAGGCGGAGGGGCAGCGGGCCGGTAAGAAGACCGACGAGGCCGTCGAGCTGTCGCAGCAGGCGGTCAAGGCCGCCGAGAAGGCCAAGGAGGCGGCCCTGGAGGCCAAGGCCGAGGCCCTGGCCGCCGAGAACGACGTCCAGCGCTCCGCGCGGGCCGCGAACAAGGCGGCTCAGGCGGCCAGGGGCGCTGCAGCCGCCGCGGCCACCGCGGTGTCGGCCTCGCGGACGGCGCAGGCCGCCGCGACGCGTTCGGTGGCGGCCGCGCAGGCCGCCGCCGCAGCAGCCGCAGCGGCAGGTCGCGCCGCGGCTCGGGCGTACCAGGCCGCGATCGGGGCTTCCAAGGACGCTTCCATGGCGGACGCGGCCCGGGCTGCGGCGCAGGCTGCGACGGCCATGGTCAAGTTCGTCCGCACGGTGGCCCAGAAGGCCGACCTCGCGGCGTCGGCCGCCGAAGCGGCCGACGCGGCGGGCGCGGCTGCCGCCGGTTCGGCGGTCAACGCGGCTGCCGCGGCCAGGGCATCGGCCGACGCAGCCGCGGCCTCCGGTGCCGCGCAGTCCGAGGCCGCCACGGCGCAGCGCGAGGCCGCCATCGCCGAGGCCGCCGCGGCCCGGGCCACGCAGGCCGCGAGCAAGTCGCGGAGCCTGGCCGGTCAGGCCGCCGCCGCGGCCCGGGTGGCGCGCGACGCGGCCAACAGCGCCGCCGACCACGCCGAGAAGGCCGCCGCCGCCGCCATCGAGGCGGCGAACCACGCCGGCCAGGCGGTGGACTACGCCAACCGGTCGACGGCCGCCGCCAACGCGGCCGTCGAGGCCGCGGACAAGGCTTCCGCGGCGGTCGCCAAGGCCCGGGAGGTGGAGCAGGCGGCCCGTGACGCCGAGACCGCGAGGCTGGCCGAGGAGACCGAAGAAGCGGTCGAACTGGCGCGCAAGGAAGCGGCGGCGGAGGTGGACGAGCTGGAACGGTACGACCGGGAACGCACCCAGGAAGCACGGCTGTCCGCCGAGCTGGTCACCCTCATCGGCTCCGCCGAGTCCGCGCTGAAGGCCGGCAGGACCGCGGAGGCCGCCGCGGCCGGCCGCAAGATCGCCATCCAGCTCGTCGACCGCTCGGGTACCTGGACCCAGCAGGCCGCCGAGTTCGCGCTGGGCGGCTCGGACGAGGACGTCGCCCGCTGGCTCGACGCCGACCGCCTCCTCGCCCTGCAGCAGGACAACTTCGAGAACGTCGTGGCGAAGGCTGCCATTTCGACGCAGAACGTGGCCGTGGCCGCGGTGGACGTGCTCAAGGCCGGGGACGCCGCGAAGATCAGGACGTTCCTGGAGACCGGTGCGATCGAGGCGGCCAGGGAGGACAACCGGGTCGAGGTGACCACGGTCCTCGCCGACGACAACACCGGCCCCGCGGAGCGGCGCGCCGCCGTGGCGGCCCTGGAGAAGGGCACGGCCCAGGCCCTGCACACCTTCCTGCACGTCGAGCGCACCAAGGCCGTCCGTGAGGACGACCGGGTGAAGGCCACCACCCTGCTGGCGAACGGGGGCCCCTACGTCAAGGCGGCCGCCCGGATCGCGCTGGAGGGCAACAGCCACATGCTGCGGCGGTTCATCGGCACCACGCAGCACGAGTTCGCGCGGATCGACCACGACCACGCCACGCACATCAGCGCGGTCCGCGCCATGATCGCGGGCGCCGCCAAGGTGGCCCAGGAGGCCCAGGAGAACGCGGCCAAGGCCTCCGAGGCGGCGGCCCTCGCACGCGACGCCGCGGCGAAGGCGCTCGAGTGGGCCGAGCTCGCCAAGGGTTACGCCGCAGCCGCGAAGCTGTCCGCCGAGGAAGCGCGCAAGAACGCCGAGGCCGCCGAGGGGTCCGCAGCCGCTGCCGCGCGCTCCGCCGAGACGGCACGTCAAGCAGCCGCCGCCGCGAACAGAGCGAGCAGGGTGGCCCGGAGCGCGGCGACCCGCGCCGTGCGGTCCGCCACCGAGGCCGCCTCCTACGCCGCCGACGCCGCGGCCTCCGCTGCCGCGGCCCGCCAGGCATCGCTCGCGGCGGGCCAGAGCGCCAACGCTGCCGCCGGTGCGGCCATGCAGGCGAAGTACCTCGTCTTCGAGGCCGCGCGGCTCGAGGCGATCCAGAAGGCGCTGGACAACGCGAAGACCCCGATCAAGCCGGCCGACAGCGGCCTTCCGGCAGGTGCCGAGAGCTGCCTGACCCCGTTCGGGCAGCCGGTCGGGTCCGGCAACAGCACCAACCCGTGGGAACTGGGCTGGAGCTGGCTCACCGGATCGGGCCCCTCGTCGCAGTGCTTCGGCCCGAACGACGAATTCACCCGCATCTACCGTGAGCACGCGCGTACTCAGGAGGCCCTCGCCTTTTTCGCCGACCGGACGCGGACGGGCCAGTACGAGCTCGGCCACACGCTCAAGTACGACTACTCCCTCAAGGGCCCCGAAGGTGCGGGGAAGTACATCCAGGACTACGGGACGCTCTCCACGGCGGGTCTCACCGGCAACCTGGCGTACACCTTCCTGGGTTCCCACCTGGTACGGATGACCCCCACCCGAAAGAACCCGGACGGCTCCGTGGTCTGGCGGTACACCGCCTACAACGAGTCCGACATCGAGTCCGCCACGCACCCCCCGGTCATCGGCTACACGGAGTGGTGGAGCAAGGGACCCGGTTCGTGGATCACCGAGATCGTCGGCGACAGCGGGCCGATGGCGCCCAAGACCCAGGTCATCGAATTCGACATCACGCTGGGTCCGTGACCCCCGGGAGGCCGGGTCCGGTGCGACTCGCCGCCTTCCTGGCCGCGGCCGTGTCACTCCTCGCGGGATGCACGGGCTCCATCGACCCCGACGCACTGCCCGGCCTGTACCGCGACGACCGGACGGGCGCCGAACTGCGGCTCGGGCCCGACGGGACGTTCTCGGCCGAGGACGTGGTGACGGACGGATCCTCCGACCCGGCCGACTTCAGCGGCCGGTGGGAATGGCTCGGCGACCGAATCGGTGACGACTTCGTCTACCTGTCCGTCGAGGACAGCGGCCTCGGCCGGACCGCCGGCCTCCAGCTCTACCCGAGCGGGACGAACGCGGTGGAGTTCCGCCCGGACCCGGACCGGCCCCCCTCTCTGAAGCTCACCCGGGTGGCGGCGCCGTAGCGCCCGCGCTCCGCCGCCACCCTCCGCAACTCCGCTCGACAGCAACACCCCTTCTGCATCAGCAGCTCCGACCACAAGGGGCGGTGGAGGAAACCCCCGCCGCCCCGTCGATCCCGACCTCAAGGAACAGCAATGAAGTCACGCAACGCCTGGACCCGCATCCTCGGAACCGCGACGGCGGCCGGTGTGCTGGCATGGGCCGTGGTGGCCGCGGGCCAGCCCTCCACCGGCTCCACCCCCACCAGCAGCAAGCCCGTCGCCGAGACGGGGCCCGGGTACGCCATCGAGGACTACAACTACCCCGGCGCCGACAAGATCCTGGCCGAGCAGGGCGTGGTCCTCAAGCGCGGCGACGGCCACATCCTGCTCGCCGACTGCAAGAGCGAGGAGAACCTGCTGAGGTTCCTCGCCCGCGACCGGGCGGACGTCTGTTTCAAGGTCACCGCCGACGAGGGCTTCCTGACCCTGGAGATCCCGTCGGTGCACGGGGTGCGGACGGACGATTCCGTCAAGACCCACCTGGCGATGACCGCCGAGAACGACCGCGTCGAGTACAACATCCCCGCCAAGACCTGGGAAGGGGTCGGTGAGTCCGTGGACGGCCGGGAGCACGTCCTGGTCGAGATCCGCATCAGCAAGTAGCAGCGGTCGTGCACCCGCACGACCCACCCCGGCTCGCCCGCCCACCTCTTCTCATCCTGAAGGAAACCGCACATGTCTGCCTTCCGTCCGCGCACCGCCCGTACCGCCCGTACCGCCCGCATCCCGGCCCTGCTGGTCACGACGACCGCCGTTGCCGCGGGCCTCGTCCCCGCGGGCTCCGCCCTGGCTGTCTCCGGCCCGGAGGCCGCCGCCGGTCAGCACACCTCCGTCGTCAAGCTGAACATCGGTGACGAGCCGAACGGCCGCGGGTGCACCGGCGCCCTCATCGACGCCTCGTGGGTGCTGACCGCCGCGAGCTGCTTCGCCGCGACGCCCGGTACGACCGTGCCGGCCGGTGCCCCCGCCCTGAAGGCCACCGTGATCCTCGCCGACGGCAAGCGGATCGCGGTCGCCGAGCTGGCCCCGCGCACCGACCGGGACGTCACCCTGGCCCGCCTCGCCACCCCCGCCACCGGTCCCACGGGCGTCAAGTACGCCGCTGCCGCCCCGGCCGCGGGTGCCGAACTGACCGCCGTGGGCCTCGGCCGGACCAAGACCGAGTGGGCACCGCTCAAGCCCCACACCGGCGCGTTCACCCTCGGTGCCTCCGACGCCACCACCCTCAGCATCACCGGCAAGGGCACCGACGCCATCTGCAAGGGCGACACCGGCGGTCCGCTCCTGAACGAGGCCGGTGAGGTCATCGGCATCAACAGCCGTTCCTGGCAGGGTGGTTGCCTGTCCGCCGACCCCGCCGAGACCCGTACCGGCGCCATCGCGGCCCGGGCCGACGGTCTGCGCGAGTGGATCGACGGGGTCCGGTCCACGACCCCGGGCTGGCAGACCAAGGCCCTCGTGCAGTCCGGATCCAGCCTCTACCAGGCGGTCCGGCTGTCCGACGGCTCCTGGACCGGCTACGCCGACGTCCAGGACAAGGCCGGCAACGTCGGCGGGATCCGCAGCACCGCAGCCGCCGGCATCAACGGTGACACCCACGTACTGGCCATCAGCAGCAGCGGCGGACTCTTCCACACCGTCCGCAAGCAGGACGGCACCTGGAGCACTTTCGGGGACGTGTTCTCCGCGGCCAACGCCCTCGGCAACCTCACCCAGGTCTCGGCCGTCTCCATCGGCCACGACCTCCACGTCGTCGCCGTCGCCGACGGCAAGGCCTTCCACACCGTCCGCAACAACGCGGGCAGCTGGACTCCCTTCCGCCAGATCAACGGTTCCCTCACCGGTGTGACCGCGGTGGCGACCGCCAGTGTCCGCGGTGAGCTCCAGGTCGGCCTCATCAGCGGCAGCAAGCCCTACCACAGCATCCGCCAGGCCAACGGGAACTGGCTCGGCTGGGGCAACGTCGCCCAGGCCGTCGGAACCACCGGCCCCGTCACCTCCATCAGCATGGCCGGCACCGGCGACGAGACCCACCTCGTCATCGCCACCGACAACGGCACCCGCCAGTACCACACCATCCGCAACTTCAACGGGACCTGGGCCATCTGGGGCGATCTCCAGGGTGTCCTGGGCGTGGTGACCGCCAAGTCCGTCTCCGCGGCCACCGTCAACGGAGAGGTCCAGGTCGCCGTCACCACCACGGACGGCAAGCTGCTCCACACCACGCGCCACACCGACCGCACCTGGGACGCACCGGTGGCAACGCCCCTCGTGGGGGTTCCCGCAGCACCGGGTCACCTCGCCATCACCGGCAACTACAACAACTAACCCCGGGCGGGCGTCCGCGTGGATCCAGTCCATGCCCTGACGCATCCCGAAGACAGGCGCCCCGGCACTCTGCGTGCCGGGGCGGCCCCCCCCCCCCCCCCCCAGCCCCCCCCCCCCCCCCGCCCGGCCCCCCCCCCCCCCCACCCCGGGGGGCCCACA
>NZ_JBEOXT010000054.1:0-42951 GCF_040296685.1 Streptomyces sp. NPDC002054 | reverse complement strand
GTGCCACACACCCTGCCGCTGTGGGTGGACTTCCGGCCGAGCTGGCGCGGGGCCCGCGGGTACCTGGCCGTGCGGCGCGGGGACCCGGGGGTGGCGGTCACCGCGGTGACCGCCACCGCCAACAGGGCCGTCCACGAGGCGCTGCGCGAGGGAGTGTTCGGTCTGCCCGCCGGTGTGCCGGAACCCGGCTCGCCCCGGGCGACCGTCGAAACGGAGCATGCCGGTGTCGTGGACGGACTCGTGACGGTGCGCGAGAACCCGATCCGGCCCGAACTCGCCGTCTTCCGCCGCTCCCTCGACCGGCTTGGCCATGGGGGTGTCGCCGGACTGGTCGAGCGCGTCGTCGACGCGCTCGACGGTCACGCCATCCTTTATTGCCTCACCGTCAAAGAGGTCAACACCCTCTACACACACCTGCGCGAGTACGTCGGTGACGCCGGCGTACGCGTGCTGCGATACCACGGCCGGCTGACGGAAGCGGAGAAGGCGGCCGTTATGACGGAGTTCCGGGAGGCGCCTCGGGAGGGCGACGACGGCTTCGCGCCGGTCGTGGTGGTCGCCACCTCAGCGTTCGGACTCGGCGTCAACAGGCCCGACGTACGGACCGTGATGTGCGCGTCGCCACCCACCGACCTGGCCGCGCTCTACCAGCAGCTGGGACGGGCCGGGCGCGACAGCGCAGGGAGCGGGACGACCGGTGACGGCCCGGTCAACAGCGGTCTCGCCCTCGCGACGAGCCGCGGTCTGCGCATGGTCCGCTTCATGACGGGCCAGGAACTGGCCCCCTCGCTCCTGCGGCGCATGGGTGGCCTCGTCCTCGCCCAGCGGGACGGCACACTCGACCCGGTGGGGTTGGCCGACGTGCTCATGGCCGAGGACGCCGCGAGCGGCGCGCTGAGTGAGGCGGAGCTCGAGGACCGGCATACGCAGGAGCGCTACCAGGGCGGCATCATGCGGGCGTTTACCGCGCTTGCCGACCTCGGGGCCGTCGAGGACCTCGGGGACCACCCGCCGTACTGCGCGATTCGACCCGGCGACCTCCGGCCGACGGGCCACGGTACGGGACGCCCGTGCATGACCGCAGAAGGGTACGGGGAGGAGGCGGCCGGGCTCGCGCGGCTGGAGCAGACCGTCATAGACATCGCTCTGTCCTGGGACAGCCCGGGCCACGTCGACGTCCGGCTCCTCGACCGGGAACTAGCCGCCCGGTGCACCGGCTACCGTTCGGTCGCCGACGGACCCGCGGCGACCTGGGAACTACTGGCCGACCTCCACGACCGGGGGCTCCTGGACGTCTCTGCTGCCCCCAGCCGCCGCCTCGTCACCGGATTGATCGTCCGCACCAGCTCCCTGCCGGACAACTTCCTCGCGCTGCTCGGCCGACGCGGCCGCCGGGCCGCCGAGGAACTGGCCAGGCTGCGGGACTTCTTCCACGCGAGCACGGTCTGCGCCCAACGCGTCTTCGCCGACTACTTCGGCGTCACCGATCTGCCCGACGGCTGCTGTACCACGGCCCGCTGCCGCTGCTCCGCCTGCTGGGACACAGGCAAGTGGCCGGCGGAGGAACGGCGCCCCGCCGTCGCCCAGGCCTTCTGCAGCCCGCGTCCCCACGAGGGCGGCGACACCGACACCTCGCTACGGAACCAGCGGGTAGACCTCCAGATCCACCGGCTGCTGCAGCTCCAGTCGCACGGCGCGCACCAACGCAGGCTCTGGCACGCGCTGCGCGGCGACGAATCCTCATACAACCCCAGGAACCGAAAGATGATCCCCCTGCCGAAGGCGATACGGGAGAGCCGTCACTTCGGCGGCAGGGCCGACCTCCCCTACGCGGCAGTCGGCGCGAGCCTCGCACGGCTGGCCGCGGCCGGCGCCGCTGTCGAGGCCCCAGACGGCCTCTGGCGCGCCGTCCGCGCGGCACGGCACCAGGAATCCCACCGGCTGGCAGCCGGACTCGAACGGACGGACGGCGGGCGATGACCACGGTGGTCACCACCGGAACGGACCTATGGCAGCCGTACGTCGGCGAGCCCGTGCTCACTCCCGCCATGGCCGAGGGACACCGGAGCGCGTCTGCCAAGGAGTTCGAGCGGCTGCGCCGCTACCTGGAGGCGGTGGTCGCCGACCGCGCGTGTCCGGTGCACACCGCGGTCGCCTTCAACGCGGCCTATTTCGGCTACGAACTCGGCAGTGAAGGGTACGGCAACGGCCCCTTCGACCTGGACGCCTTCCCCTCCCTGACGCTGGGCGACGAAGTACCGGCCCTGCCCGTCGGAGCGCTCGTCCGGATCGAAAGCGGCTCCGACCCCCTGTACGCGGAGATCGTCTACAAGGAGGGCTGCCACCCGGGCGTCACGGAGGGCGCCGACGTACCCGCATGGGTGTCCGGGGCACCGGCCGGTGTGCGGGGACCGCAGGAGCGCCCGGACGCACAGCGGCCCGTGCGGCGGGAGCTGTTGGTCCCCGACCTCACGGCCTTCGGCCCGGCACTCCAGCTCGGCGAGGCGAAGCTGCGGCGCTTCCGGGCCCGCCAGAAGTGGCTCAACAAGGACGGACACCTCGTCGTCGACGCTCGGTACGACTCCGCACAGCAGGCCGGGCTCGACGATTCGGCCGCCTTCGTGCACCACCTGCTCACCCACCAGCGCGAGGCACTGCTGAGCCCCCTCGTTCCCGTGTCCGTCGCCCACCTGGCCGGAAGCAGCGCTCATGAGCGGCTCGAAGAGGCTCTCATCGGGCTGTGGGACACCATCGCTCACGCCCTGCGAACCAGCGACAGCCTGCGCAGCTGGGGCCACTACGCGCTGACCCGTACCCGCATCGGGGCCGGGCTTTGCCACGACGGACCGCTGGGCGGAGCGGATGTGCGCGCCCTGGCCGGCTCCCTGGAACGCAGCGCAGCCCCGGTCACGCGGCGACGTCACGGCCTGAAAGGCTCCCGTACCGTGTACACGGCGATCGGCCCCTGGCTGCGCGGAGTCGATGGCGCCGAACCCCTGCTGAGCGGAGTGGAGTACGCGGCCTCGGTGTGTCGCGCCAACCTGGCGGTTGCGGACTTCGTCCGCGGCGACACGGACAACGGCCTGCGCGCCGGGACCGATGTACGGATTACCCTGGACGACGACTTCGAGAGCGGCGGTATCTGGCGGTCCCACCACCCGGGCTCCGGGGAAGCTGGAGACAGCGATCCGCTGCGCCCGGCAGGACGCGGATGGCACGACACGCAGCATCCGCCCGCGCCGCCCCGGAGCGTCGCCGTACCCCCACAGGGCGTTCGGCAGGAGGAGCCGGAGGAGGAGCGGTACACCGACGCGGAGCCCGCCGACACTCCGCTCGCAGACGGCGAATGGATCGGTCAGCCGAACTACTCGCGGATCAACGACAGCGAGGTGTGCTGGCAGCTCCCGCTGCGCCTCGCCCACCTCATGGAGGACAGGCTGCCGCTGAACCGGTTGGTCCGGGGCGGGCTGGCGTACCTCGGGATGGACTGTCTCCCCGTACGCCTGGAGATCAGCCATCCCGGTGGCCAGCTCGACGAGTCCGAGGAGGTGCAGGAGGTTGTGCTGGACCTCACCGAAGAGACCGGCATGCTCCGGAACGTCCAGTGGCCCATCGATTTCTTCCCCGGCCTGTGCCTGTACCTCCAGTGGCCGCGCGGCGGCACCGTCGTCAGGCTCCACACCGTAGAGCTGGAGGACCCCGTCGACATCGACGGGCAGCTCGTCGCACACCGCTACGACACCGCGGTCCTCATCCGGGAAGGAGCTCCGGGCAGCGGCCGGGACGGCGACTCCTCCGGCGGTCTGGACACGAGGCACCTCGTACTGCGTGCCGTACGACGCCTGGGCCGGCTCACGCCCGACGGGCACGCCCTGCTCGACCGGAGCGCCCTTCCCCGGGGCGTCTACGACACCACTCCGGCTCCGCACCAGGTCACCGCGCTGGAGCAGGCCGTGGACGACCTCCTCGCCGCTCGGAACCTCTACCCGGCCACCGGCAGCCGTGGCACGGACGGTGAGCCCCACCACCCGGCCCGCGAGGGCGAGCCGCCGATCGCCTTGATCGGCTACGCGCCGAACCCAGTGGTGGTGCCACGGGCGGCGGTGGGCTGGGGTGCAGCTGCGTTCCCGCAGGACAGGGGCGTCGAGCACTTCGTCCACGGCTTCCTGCGTAAGCTCCCCGCCGGCTCGGAACCGACCGACGCACAGCGCGCCGCCTACCGCGAACACTGCCGCCATGTCGGAAAGGCGGACGGCTGGGAACTGCCGCGCGGCTACACCTTCGTCACCGCACACTTCCGCCGACGCTGAGCAGCCGCGCCGGATCGACCGCGCCACCGCGCGCCACACACCACACCCCGCATCCGCACCACAGAACACAAGAGATCGGGACTGAATGACCGCCAGCTATACCGTGGTTGCGAAACCACCGCTCTCCCCGCAGGGAATACCAGTCGGCCTGCTCAAGGAACTCGCCGCAGCGCTGGACGGGCTCGGGTCGATGCTCGACACCACCCTTGACGGCCTCACAGTCGGCGAGACGGAACTCGCGCTGAACTCCCTGGAGCCCAAGGACCGACAGGCCATCATGCACGGCCTCGGCTTCCGCAAGGTCGAGCCACGGCGCTTCGGGCGAGTACTCAGCGAGCAGGTGCTCAAGCGATTGCAGCGAGTGGAGCCGCCCGTCCGCAGGTACCCCCTGTTCCACCTCACCGCGCGGATCATGAACGACATCGACCGCGTAGTCGCCGAGTACGGGACCGCCCGCACCGCGCCCGGACTCGTCGACCGCTGGGGGACACGCCTGCTCGGCCTGGCATTGTTCTCCCACCTCCAGGCATCGGCGTACGACGCCCGTCTGCTCGTATGGGCCGCTGGCCACGACTGGTTCGGCATAGACGCGGACGAAACCGCCCGGGACGCGGTGTTCGAGGCGGCCCAGAGGGTGATCGACGAGACCCGCGGCTTCCTGCTGACCGCGTCGCATGAGGACCCCACTGCGCCACCCGAGGACATGGCGACCGGGGAAGCACAGCCGGTGACGGCCGTCCCGGGGCCCCGGCGGCCCGGCCACACCGAGCTCCCGAAGCCGGCCGAGCCCACCGCGGAGCAGGCACAGCGCCCCCCGGGTGACCGGGAATCCATGGAGGAGCTGACCGCGGCCGAGGAGGAACTCCAGCGCGTCGTCGAGGAGGCGCGAGGAGCCGCCGACCGCCTCCGCGTCGCCCTGGTGGACGGGTGCCCGCCCGCCGTCACCGATCTGACACGGCTTGGGGCGGTCGCTCCGGCGTTCGCCCGCGCGCGGGCCGCGCTCTCCACGCTCGGCGTCACCGGGGTCGCCGACCGCCTCGACGACATCCTCGCGGCGACCGACGAGCTCCGTGCGCGGGCCGAACGGAACGAGAGGAACGCCGAGACCCGTCGCGTGGTGGCAACGGTGACGACGCTCCGTTGCTCCCCGGACAGCGCTGTGGCCGGGGTGGTCGCGGACGCCAGGCAGCGTGCGGACGCGCTGCTCGCGAAGCATGAGTGGGACGAACAGGACGAAGCCTGCGCGCACTTCCTCACGCTGCTGGTACGCCTCGTCGGCATGAAGGACCAGTCAGGCGCGCAGCAGGAGGTCATCGAGCTCCAGCAGCAACTGTCGGTCGCTCATTCGCCGTACGCCGTGGCAGCAGTCCTGTACGCGCAGATCACGGTGACCGAGGACAGGTCCGGCGACGGCGACACGGACGCCCCTCTGACGGGTGGTCCCGCCGAGGCGCAGGAGACCCCGGACCGCACCGCCTTTCCGGAGGACGCCACCGCTACGGACGGCGATACCGGCGCGTCTGCGTCGCAGGACGGGCAGGACCGGCAGGTCCGCCGCACCGAGGAGCCCGGCTCCAACGGGCTCGGGTCCACCGACGGCGGACAACAGCGGCCCGCACCGCCCCGGCCGGTCGTCGCGGACTTCACCCTGACCACGGCGGCCCCCGACACCGAAACGGGGACCGCCGACAGAACCCGGACGCAGGACGTCGAGTCGGTCCTCGCCCGGCTCATCGCCGAAAGGCGCTTCGGGCTCGCCGCCCACCTGTCGCAGGCCGCCGACCGCCCGGACACGGAGTCCGCGGTTCTGCGCCTGGCCGCCGTTGCGACACTGCTGCGCACCAGGACCGGCCGCGCGGCTCAGGTCATCGAGGAGTCGCTGCATGAGTGGGAGGCCCGCAAGGAGAGCGACACCGATGCGTTGTCCCTGCTCCTGCTGCCCACCCTGGTCCGCGCGGCCCTCGTAACGGGCGCGCCCGTGGTCGGCGCGCAGCTGCGGGCGCTCGCCCCTCAACTGCCCGACGCCTTGCATGAGGTGGCCACCACGGTGGCGGAGCGGGCCCTGCAGGGCGCACTGCTCATCGCGCCGCCCCACGCCGTCGTCGCCGATGTCTCCCACACCGAGAGCGAGCTGCGCGCAGCTGTGGAGGCCTGCCAGGCCCTGCTCACCGTGCCACGCCTGCGCTTCCAACGGGCCAGTGCCATGGTGCAACGCTGGCTGGCTCCGACGGGCCTGCTTGGCAGCGTGCTGACCGCGATCGTTTCCGGGGCCCCGGACGCCGCGACGCGCGCGGACGAGCTGCTGGAGAACCTCGCCCGGCGGACGCAGGTCGAGGCGGCGATCGATGAGATGGACTCCGCCCTGCGCGGCCCGGGCGGCCGTGACCTCCAGGGATCGGGCCGTAACAACGTCCGCCACTACCTGGAACGTGTGCGCGATGCCGTGCGGCAGTGGCGTGCGGTCAAGCGCGACCTGGAAGCCGCCCGTGCGGAGGAGAACGTGTGGGCGTTCCAGTCCGTTGCCTCGCTGCGCCTCTCCCTCCTCGGCCTGCGCGAACGGGTCGCCGACGACCTCGCCGCGGCCGAACGTAGTTCCGCGGTACTGGCCAAAGCCACCGCTTACGTGGCCCGGGACCTGTTCGCAGAGGTCTTCGCCGGGCTGGACGTCGACAGCCGGCCGGTCGAGACGGGATCGGAGCCGGACGTCCAGCAGGTCATGGACGCCGAGCTGCACAAGGCGCGGCCGGGCGCACCCTGTGAGAAGCTACCCGTGGACCGACTGCTGGAGGCCCTGGACCGTACCTGGGACGACGCCATCGCGTACCAGCTCGCTCGTGACGAGTTCGGCGTGGTCCGAACGATCACTGATCTCGCCGACCTCGGCGTGCTCCCGGTGGCCCACACGCTGACGCTCTCCGAGGAACGCCGAGCAGAGCTCACCGGGACCGAGAGGGAGCGCCGCGCGGCGCTCGCCGAAAAGCAGGGGGAACTGGCCGCCCGGCTCCGCCGATCCCAGGCGGACGAGGCACTCACAGTCGAACAGGACGTCAGCCTGCAGGAGTTGTTGGCAGACGCTGGCAAGCACCTGGAACACGACGGACCGGATGAGCTGGCCGCTGTCCGTCGCAACCTCGATCGGGTCGAGGAGCTCCTTCCTCGCTACCGCAAGGAGGCCGCCGACCGGCTGCGTGCCCGGCTGGACGCGCTGACGGACGTGAGCGCGGAGGACCGTGAACGAGTCCAGCGTAATCTGGACACCGACAGCCTGGCCACTGCGGCCGAGCTCGTCTACTTCCTGGAACTGGGCGAGCCGGTACCGGAGATCAGGTCCGAGGACTCGCATCTGGAGGCATTCTTCCCCGCGGTGCCGGACGCCCTGCCCGGCGGTGTCGACGCCGGGCTGATCGTTGCCGTGCGGACCCGTGGTCGGTACGGCGACCACGCGGTGCTGGACTACGCGGGGCTGTCGGAAGAGGAGGCCGAACGTGCTGCCGCGGCTATGGAGTTGTGGAGCACGCTCGCCACGACCAAGGACCGCATCAAAATCAACCCGCGCGAGAGCCTCACGCCGTCCCTGTCCCTGCTCGGATACGAGGCGCGGCGGGCCCGGCCCCTGGACGATCTGCCGCGCGGCAAGGACTACCGGTTCTTCGAACTGGCTGACGTGCACGTCACCGGCCGTGCCTGGGCGCCGGCCTTCGGATCCCAGATCAAGGACCGGGGTGGCAAACTGCGTGCTCTGTTGATCTGGGGCCGCCCCGCGGCGAAGTTGCTCATCAGCCGCGCGCTCCAGGACCCCGACGAGAGCAGTCTGCTCGTGGTCCACTTCGGGACGCTGGACAGCAGGACCCGTATCGAACTGGCCGCCGCCTCCCAGGGCACCAAGCCGATCATGGTCGTCGACGACGCTGCGCTGGCCTACCTCGTCGCGCACGGCAACCGGCGGGTTGACGCCACGACCGAGACGTTGCTGCCGTTCTCCGGGGTGAACCCGTACATCAAGGAGAAGCGTGGCCAGATCGGCCGGGAGATGTTCTACGGCCGGGACCGCGAGCGCAAGAGCATCCACGACCCGGCGGGGACGCAGATCCTCTACGGTGGCCGGGGCCTCGGCAAGTCAGCCCTGCTCGCCGACGCGGGCGACCGGTTCGAGGAACAGCGCCCCGGGGCGTACCGCAAGCTCTATCTCAACCTGGACAAGATCGGGATTGGCCGGGGTACTGCCCTTGGCGCGGAGGCTATCTGGCCCACGCTGGACCAGGAGCTGATCAGGGAGGGCGTCCTGGAGGAGCCGCGACGCCGGGGCCCGCAGCAGGAGTCCTGGCAGCGGGTCACCGACGGGATCGACCGGTGGCTTGCTCAGGACCCCGACCGGCGGCTGCTCATCCTCCTCGACGAGTGCGACCGCTTCTTCGAGGCGGACGTGCCCGAGTGCACGGAGACCCGTCGGCTGCGCGGGCTGGGCGAGGACTCGCGCGGCCGGGCCAAGGTCGTCTTCGCCGGCCTGCACTCGGTTCAGCGCTTCACCCGGCTCGCCAGGAACGGACCGTTCAGCCACCTGGCGCAGACCCCGACGGTCGTGGGACCGCTCGCCCCGCAGTTCGCGGCCGACCTCATCGTGCATCCCATGCGTGCTCTCGGCTTCGAGTTCGCCGACGTGGACCTGGTCAACCGTGTGCTTGGCTTCTGTTCGTACCAGCCGTTCCTGCTGCAGATCTTCGGTAGCAGGATGGTGCAGGTCATGCAGGACAGGCGGGCGCGCACCCCGCTCGGTCCGCCTCCCTACACCATCGACGAAACCGACGTGGACGCGGTGGAGCAGGATGCCTCGCTGAGGTCGGACATCACCGCGGCGTTCAAGGACACCCTCGCCCTGGACGACCGCTACCACGTCATCGCGAACGTCCTCGCACAGCACGCCCGGGACAACGGTCTGGAAACCAGGCTCAGCGACAGGGAGCTGCGGGAGGAATGCGCCGGCTGGTGGCCCCGAGGCTTCGAGCAGCTGGACAGTGAGGGATTCCGTGCCTACCTGCAGGAGATGGTGGGCCTCGGCGTCCTGGCCCCGAACCATGACGGGCAGGGCTGGCACCTGCGAGGGCCCAACGCGCTTCGCATGATCGGCACTGCCCAGGAGATCGAGGCGCGGCTGCTACGGGCGGAAAGGGAGTCCCGGCTGGAGGAGACGGTTGTCCTGGAGAGCCGTCCGGACCTCTACGACGGTAGGTCAGCCCCCCTGACCGTGAATCAGATTGACTACCTACTGGGGGAACACCACAACCAGGTCCGTGTCGTGCTCGGTACGCAGGCGACCGGGGTCGCTGACGTGGAGCAGACCTTGCGAGAAGTGACCGGCAGGATGGCGGGCTGGGCGGTGCCTCCGATCGGCAGCGCCAAGACGTTCCGCAGGGAACTCGCCGCAGGCGGCGCGGGTGAGCGACGACTGCTCATCAGCGATCTGTCACTGGGCAGTGAGAAGTCCTGTCGGGAGTCACTCGACCTGGCCAGAGCGGTCCTGCCCGAAGCCGCCGAAGCTGCCAGGTCTGTGGTCCTGGTGTCGGGTGTGGCACAGCTCGGCTTCTGGTCGGGCCTCCTCACCGGCCCCGACGCCGACCAGGACACCGTCGTGGTGCTGCGCCGGCACGACATGCGCAGCCTGAAAGACTGGACTCAGCGCTACAGCCTGTGCGAGACGGAGGAGCGACTGACCCGTCTCGCGGCGGCGACCGGTGGCTGGCCGTACTTGCTGGACTTGGCCCTGAAGTCGCACATGGGCGAGGCGAACCAGGACCGTGTGCTGGGCGACCTGACGTCGTGGCTGCAGCAGAGCCGTGGCGCCGAACAGTTCGTCGAGGCCGTGGGTCTGCTGGAGAGCGGCACCCTGAAGGCCGTCTACGACGGGGTCGTCCAACAGCTCGGCACGGACTGGCACGACGACGTCTACCTCGTTACCGCGGCCGAGATGGCCGGCCTCTCGTCCGACGATGCGCGCTGGGCCATCACCTGCCTGGAGGCGCTCCAGGTGTTCGACCGGGACGGAACACGCCTGCGTGTCGAGGCGGTCCTCCATGCAGCGCTGGGCGTACTCGACACCCAGGTCTGACCAGCCGGTGGGGCTGGAGCTGTGCCTGGCCCCACCTAGGCTGTGCGGACGCGTGCTGGTGTTCTGATCTCGATCGGGTTGATGTCCAGGGTTACTGGGATGGCTGCGTGATGCGGATCATTCCCTTGGCATCTGTTCCGACAGCCGCCCAGATACCAGCATGACCGTCGACTGGGTGTCGGCCAATGAGAAATATTGGAAGCAGTCGATGCGAATGGTCGACGGGCTGGCACGAACATGTACCTCGCGTGCTTGCGTGCAGGGGCGAACAGAGGATGGGATTTTGCTGCCTTCCCGGAGACACGGTTACGGGCGTGAGGTGCTCAGTTCCAGCAGCCCGCCGCATACGCAATGTCACGGCGCGGGCCGTGCGGCGTCGTTCGTGGCCCGCTACGATCAGGAGGAGGATGCCGTGAGGCCGCTTCGGCGGACGGGAAGCGTGAGCGGTCGCTGTTGATCCGCCGCGGATCAGGAACCCGGAACGTCGAACAAGGGCGGCTGCGAGGGAGGCGGGGAGTAGGAGCTCACCTTCGGTCTCTTCCTCGTACTGCGGTTGCGGGCGCGGGACGCCCGTGCACGGGGCGTCTCCTCGCTCGTTTCGAACCCCAGCACGACGCTGTACCCCTCCCGGGCACGCTGCACCCCGAAGTCCCGCAACTGCTCGACGCTGGTTCCCACAGTGCCGACCAAGCCGAGCTTCACCAAATCTGCGAACTCCGAGCCGACGAGGTAGCGTCCCACCCTTTCGTAGCTGAAAATGCGCCCACCCCTACTTCCGAGCGTGCAGTCGTCGTTGAGGAGGACGCGGGCGTACGAGACGGGAATGTACATGCCGTGGGCCAGTTCGGAGGTAGGAGCTGCTGACTCCCGCCAGTGTGCGAACTGCTGCGTCGCCTGAACCACGCGCTCATCGCGACCGATGAGGCAATGCGCCGCACCACGACGATCTCGCCGCCGCCCTCGGAATCCGGGCAGAGTACCTTGCGGTGCCGACGGCCGCATCGACGGTTGAGGTGGCCGAAGCCAACCTCAACTCTCGCTCTGAAGACGGCCGTTCCCCGCATGCGGTGGCGCGCAGAAGGACATCATGCCCGACATGAGCGACGAGCACCCCACCCCCAAGCGACGCCCCTGGTGGCACTGGGCACTGGCAGCAGCCGGTACTGCCGCCTTCCTTGCCGCCCTCATCTGGGGCCCCTGGTGGATTGAAGGCCACCACCTCCGAGACGACCGCGGCGAGCTCGTCTCAAGCGCCGGGATCATCATCACCGGGTTCCGAACCATGCTCATCGCCATCGTCGCCGGCATCTTCACCGGGCTCGGCCTTCGATACACACACAAGAGCCACCAGCAGACCGAAAAGCTCTTCGAACACACCAGGGAGAAGGACCGAGAACAGGCCGAGCTGACTCGCGAAGGCCAGGTCACCGACCGGTACGTCGAGGCGATCAAGCTGCTCGCGTCAGACAAGCTGCACGAGCGACTCGGTGGAATCTACAGCCTCGAACGCATCATGAAGGACAGCGAGCGAGACCACCGAACCATCGTCGAAGTCCTCTCCGCATTCATCCGCACCAAACTGGCAGAAGACGCAAGACCAAAGAAGAAGGACAAGAAGAACAGCGAGAAGCGCCCGTACAAGTACCCCTTGGCCGACGAGTTGTTCATCCCGCCGCGCGACGATCTACGGCAGCTACCTGAAGACATCCGGGCCGCGCTCTCGGTGCTCAACCGCCGCGACAGCCAGCGACGCCGAACAGTACCAATGGACCTGCAAGGGGCAGAACTGCACCACCGAGACCTTGAGGGTGTCGACTGGAGGTGGGCGAACTTAAGTCAAGCGAACTTGACAAGGGCAAGCCTGAAGTTCGTGCATTTTGAGGGTGCAAATCTCAGGAACGCGCGCTTCCAGGGCGTGGACATGAGCTTGGCGCACCTTAACCGCGCCAACCTGAACTGGGCAGACCTGGAGGACGCCGACCTCGAGTCCGCCGTCCTGGAGAGCGCCGACCTGCAGGTGACGCGCCTGACGGGCGCCAACCTGTCAATGGCCAGAGGGCTCACCCCAGAACAACTCTCTCGTGCGAGCATCTACGACTCCACGCAACTGCCGGAGGAACTCGAAGATGACCCACAGATCCAAGCCCGTCGCGAAACCTGCGAAGGATGGAAAGTGAAGCGAGCCGAGAGAGAAGCCGAGATTGTGAGGATGATCTTTGGCGATGAGTCCGCGTCCGCCGAAGAGGACCCTGCGTCTGCCTAGCAAGACCACATCTGATCACCGGTGCGTGCGTGGGTCCGCCGAGCGTCAGGTCGGCGGGCCCCGAAACTGAACACATCAACTTGACAGGGAAGACTGCAAGTGCCCGCCCGGTCCGTCAGGTGCTGCGTGGGCGCGGCGATCGGAATTGAGTTCCTCGTACTCGCGCAGGACGTCCGTGGCCTGCCCTTCCGTGGGCACCAGGCTGTTGTGCCGAGACCGGTGTCCTCGTCCAGGAGTTCCGCCACCCCGACCAGGTCAGGGTGCATGTCCCGCGGAAGCGAGTCCTTGCCGATCTCCTCGCCTCTTTTCTCATGAGCAGCGCGAGCGGCTTCTTCGTTCGGAGACGCAAGTGATCGAGTTCCCGGACCGCCGGGCCCGAGGCGCCAGAGGTTAGGGTCGGCGGCTGGCCCGGATCAGCTAGAAGAGGGTTGCCGTTCCGCGCTGGCACAGGGGGCGAAGACGGCCAGGTCCGCCCCGACTGCGGCGACCAGCTGTCGTCGGCCGGTCAGTGCGACGGCGGTGGCGCCGGGTACGAGCATCGTGCCGATGAGGCTGCGGTCGCCCAGTTCCCAGACCCGTACCGTCCCGTCTTGGTCCAGGGCGGCGGCCAGGGGCGGTCCGGCCGCCGGCAGGGCGCAGGCGAGCGCCGAGGTACGCGCCGCCTCGACCAGAAGCTTGCCCAGGGGCCGACCCGATGGGGCGTCCCACACCAGGACACTGTCGCTGTCGGCGGTGACCAGGAGGGTCTTCCCCAGTTCGCCGACGCTCGCGACGAGGCCCGACCACATGGGCAGCTTCTCGGCGACCTGGTGTCCGGCGAGGCGCAGGGCTGTCAGGTTTGCGACGAACGGGGAGTTCATGAATGCATCGGGCGGGCCGGCGGGGCCGCCGCCCGGACCTTCCTCGTCGAGGACCCAGGGCTCAGCCGGACCGGTGCGGCTGAGCGTGTCGAGGGTCCACTGGCGCTGGACCCCGTCCGCGTACAGGGCGATGATGACGGGGCTGGGCCCGGACGCGCAGGCCACGTGGCGGACTTGGGCGTCGACGGTGGGAAGGAGATCGACCATGGTGCCGTCGGTCAGGTCCCAGACGATGACGTTCCCGTCGAGCGATCCGGACACGGCGACCGGGCGCCCGTGACGAGTGGCGCACACGACGGAGGTCACCGTGTCGCTGTGGCCGGCGAGCGGCCCGACGGGCTGCCGTCCCGTGGCGAGGTCCCAGACCCGCAGGGTGCCGTCCCGTGACGCGGACACTGCGACGTCCGCGCCGTCGACGACGGCGCAGGCCACCGCGGTGATCTCGCCGGTGTGGCCCACGACCCGGCTCGTACGATGTCCTCGAGCGGTGAAGGCGTCCTGGACGTCCCAGATCCTCACGTCTCCGTCCGAGGAACCGGTGGCGATCACCGGCCGGCCGTGTACGGATCCGGCGGCTGCTGAGAACACGGTGCCAGTGTGCCCGGTGAGTGTGACCCCCTTCTGGAGGCCGCTGTCCAAATCCCACGTCCTCACGGTGCCGTCCGCGGACCCGGTGACCGCGAGGGAGGCGTCTTCCGGCAAGACCGAGGCGGCGAACACGGGGCGAGTGTGGCCGAGTAGGGGCCCGCCGATGGCTTGCCCGGTATCGAGGTCCCACAGCCGCAGCATGTCCTGTCCGTATCCGCGATGGCCGGTGAGTACTGCTGGGCGGTCGTCGTGCCGCACGCAGGCGAGGGCGACCACGTTGCCCGCGTGCGTCTCCAGCGGGGGGCGGACGGGACTGCCGGATGCCAGGTCCCATACGCGCACGGTGCCGTCGTTGCCGCCGCTGACGATGACGGGCCTGTCGTCCAGCGTGGTGCAGCGGACTGCCATGACCGGGCCCGAATGTCCCCGGAGGTGTTCTCCGATCGGTTGACCGGCGGTGAGGTCCCACCGTATGAGGGTGCCGTCACGCGATGCGCTCACCGCGACGGGGAGCTCGTCGAGTTCGCCGCACGCGATGGCGAAGACGAAGTTGAAGTGCCCGGCCAGGGGGCCAGCAGTCAGGCGTCCCGTGTGCAGGTCCCACACCCACAGACTGCTCTGCTTGGACCTCTTGCTTCCGGTGCCCGTGACAGCGACCGGCACGCCGCCCAGCTGGGTGCAGGCCACGGCGTACACCTCGTCGTCGTGGACGAGGGGCGCCCCGACGGGGCGCCCCGTGGCCATGTCCCAGACGCGGGCGGTCAGGTCCCGTGAAGCGCTGACGACGACGGGCCGGCCGGCCATGTCGGTCACGGCCACGGCGTCGACGGGGGCGGTGTGACCGGTGAGGGTCCGTGAGAGGGCTGGGGACAGGGAGCCCCCGGTGGCCCACAGGGGCTCCCAGCCGCCTTCGTCGGAGGTCCCGGACAGTCGGCGGCGTAGGCTCTCGACGCCGTACCGTACGGCGTTGAGCACAAGGAGAGCGCGGCGCGTGCCCAGCCGGTGGCGCTGCGGATGGTGGGCGGTGCCGGCGCGGTAGATGTCGGCGTGGGTGACCGCGCGTTCGCTGGTGGTGTGGCGCAACTGGAGTGTGAGCGCGTCCGGTTCGGCGTGGGCGAGGAAGAGGGGGTCCTCGACGAGCCGGTCCAGGGCGCCGTCGCCGGCCGCCACGGCATGCCCGGCGGCGTGCCGCAGCAGGTACGGGTCGGCCCGCTCCCAGTCCGGGCCACCCGCCGGGGTCGGGGGAACGGTGGCCATCAGAGTAGCGTGGACCGTGTCTGCACGGACCGTCGGGGCGGTGTGGTCGGCCAGGGCCTGGTGGAAGTAGCGGTACAGGAGGCGATGGTCAGTGTCGGGTGCGGTCCGCAGGTAGAAGGCGGCCGAGGCCAGGGCTCGGCGGGTGGCGGCAAGCTGGGGGGTGGGGGTGCCCGGCTCGGGTGGACTGTGGGCCAGGGCGGCGGTGTGGAGCAGGTCCAGGGGCATGCCCTGGCCCCGGGCCTGGCCGAGGACGGCGAGGACCGGCTCGATCCAAGGATCGGTGCGCGCGAGCGTCTGCCGATGCAGGTCAAACACCTCGGTGATGCCGCAGGGCGGGTCGATCGTGTCGCGCTCGGAACCGCTGCGGAGGTGGTCGGCGTAGAGGGCCGCGACGAGGAACGCGCCGCCGTCGGTGTACCGCGCGAGCCGTTCGGCGACTCCCCGGATGAAGGCCGGCTGGTAGAGGTCCCCGATGAGGAGGTCGAGGTAGGAGTCGAGGTCGTCGGCCAGTACCCGGCGGTCCTCCTCCGTAACGGGATCGAGGTCGAGGACCGTCTCGGAGTGATCCGTGGTGTACGCGTGCAGCTCGGGCAGAGCGTCCCACCACGGGCGTGTCCCGAGCAGAACCCGAACACCCGGAACCTTCGAGGTGCCAGGGGCCAGGGGGCCGGGATTGCCGCGGACGAGGGGGAGGACAAGTTCGTCGATGACGGCGGCGGGATCGGCCGCTTCGTCAAGGCCGTCCAGAACCACCAGCACGTCACCCGCGGCACGCAACTCGGACAGGACATCGACTGTCGGCAGGACATCGGGCATGGCCGGACGTTCGCCAACTGGCACGGCCTGAGCCAGCTGGGACGAGGGCCGGCGGAGCTGGTGGAGCAGGGAGTCGGTGATCTGCCCCAGCGACAGCCCGCGCACATGGACGGCCAGCACCCGTCCGGTAGGCCTGGGTCGGAAGGTGCGGACGGCAGCGCGCACCCGTGGACCCAGCTTGGATAGTTGCGGGTGGGTGAGGCAGACGGTGACACCGAGCAGTGCGGACTTCCCGCTGCCGGGACCGCCGGTGACGACGAGGAGAGGGCTCTGTGCTTCGTCCTCGATCCACTGGCCTATCCGGGTGAGCGCCGCGGTCCGCCCGGAGAACTGCACGGCGTCGGCGACGGGGTTCCCCGCAGCGCGCGTGAGGAAGTGCAGCGGATCGAGCCCGGGTGAGCAGGCGTGGGCGAATTCGCGCAGGCGCGGGTCCAGACCGTCCAGGACCGTGGCGCCGGGGTCCGTGGAATAGGCCGGGTTGCGCAGGAACGGCTCGGGGTCGACCCTGGCCTCGGCGTGCGGGGTGCGTACGACTGCCTGGGCCGGTCGGCCGGCTGCGAGAGCGGTACGGGCGAGTTCACGGTCGATGGCCGCGGCGAGGGTATCGACGGGCACGAACGCGAGGGCGGGGTCGAGATCCAGGGTGCCGTCGGCCAGCCGGTGCAGGACGGCGCCGGCGGCGCTGGTGAAGTGGGCTCCGTACGCGGCAGAACCGGCGGAACTCCCCCCGATGATCCAGGCGTTGCGCACTCCGTCCTGGGGCCGGCGGGCGGCGAGGTCCTGCAGCTGTTGCTGGATGATGGCCTGGCCCGCTCCGCACACGTCGAGGAGGAACAGGACGGGCGTGTCGCCGTTCTCGACTTCTTCGAGGAGCCGGCCGACGCTGACGCACGTGGCGTCGAGGCGCTGGGGGTCGGCGCCGGAACAGGCGAGGTAGAGGCCCCCGCCGGCGCCCCGGACACCGTGACCGGCGAAGTACAGGACGAACGCCTCTGCCTCGCCGTCCGCGCGCAGCTTCTTCCAGCGTTTGCGCAGCCGCGAACGGCCCGGTTCCAGCAGCGGTTCACCGGTGTTCACTCCGGCGCGGTGCAGCGCCCAGGACAGCTCCCGCAGGGCGGGAGCCACCGACGGCAGCGAGTTCAGTGAGCGGGCGGCCCCTTCAGCCCGGTCGGCCTCGGACCTGCGGCCGATGGGGAAGTCGCCCGCGCCGGCCACCAGCGCCCGTGTCACCACAACCCTCCCGGCGTTCTGTTCGGCCAGGCGGAGGGCCGTCCTGGTCGGGCCCGGCCGAGCATCTGTCAGGAAAGGTAGGGGACGACGGCGAGACCCGTCAGGCCATTGGCCAGATAGGCGCCGAGCCCGTGGAAATCGAGCCCGTTGTCGAACACTTCGTCCTGGTCCACGGGGAAAACCTCGGAGAGTTTCGGCGGGATCGCCACCAGGTCGCCGACGTCGGCGATGTTCGTCCAGTGTTCGACGCCCGCGGGGCGGGCCCCTCGTCCCGCGCGCAGACCTGGCTCCAGGCGCCGTGCCAGGGAGGGCAGGCGCAGGGGCGAGCCCAGGGTGACGAGCTGACGAACCCGCAGGTCAGGGTGGGCGTGCAGGGTCTCGTACGCGACGACGGAACCAAGTGAGTGGGCAACGATGACCTGCGGCTGCTCACGTCGGATCGTCTGCGCCACCCGCTCCTGGACGAGTCGGCGCCGCCCCGACCAGGTCGTGTACGCCTCCACCTCGCGCAGCATCGCCAGCATCATGCGTTCCAGCCGGCGCACCATCTTGTCGCGCAGTCGCCGCCCCATGGGTCCTTCGCGGTCGTCGACCAGCCAGCCCAGGAGCTGACGCAGGGGCGCCAGCCCGATGTTCTGCAGTTGCTCGGGTACGGGAGCCCCTGCCGTCACCAGCCATTCGGCGGCGTCCTCGCGTTCCCGGGCGGTGAGCTTCTCGAATCCGTCGTCTTCTTCTTCGGCCTGGGCTTCATCCGGCAGGTCGGGCCGCAGCAGGTCGGCGTAGTAGGCCATGGCCAGATCCGGCCCAACCGCCCCCGCAAGGCCGGCCCGGGCGAGCCCTGCCGCGAGTCTGGGACGGCAGTCCGCGGCGGCTTCCAGCGCCGCCTCGTGCGGTGTGGCTCCTCGGACGTAGTTGAAGATCCCGTGGATCAGCACGACCTGCGCCATCGCCTGCCCCCTCCGAACGGCCGGACCGGCTCCGGCCGCATTGCACCTCTGCATACCCAACCGCCCGCGAGTGAGGCACCTCGCCGAACAGGTCTTCACGGCGATGCTGACCGGGTTCGCCAATCAGCAGCTGGCTACGCGGAACCAGTCCCGCACGACCGTGGAAGGCGGGGAGAACGCGGGGAAGACGTTCACCGCCTACGTAGCGGGCGAGGATGTGGCCGTCGTGGGGGCGGTGGTCGCGGGAGCGGCGCAGGTCGGTGGTGACGTAGGTGCGTTGCAGCCAGCGGTCTGCTCCGTCGTAGCGGGGGTGGAAGGCGGTGCGGCCGTGGACGGTGACGCGGTTGTCGATGACGACCAGGTCGCCGGGAGTCAGGCGCAGGGTGCGGGCGGACGCCTCGCAGGCGCGGCCGAATTCGGTCAGCGCTGCGGCGGCCCGAGGGCTGAGCGGGGTGGTGGGGGCAGGCCGAAGAGCCGGACACATCGGCACGGCAACTGGCCTGGACGGGGAGAGTGCAAACTGTCGTGACACAAGCGCCCCGCGGCGACCGGCTGCTTGAGCACGTTGGGGAGGTCTGAGGTACTCCCGGCGGGAAGCTAGTCGTCCCGCCTCGCTCACACGCCTGATGTGTCGTCAGGTAAGTCAGCATCGGTCCCCGAACATTCCGAAGTGGCTGTCCGATTCGAAGCCTGCTCGGTGGCGCCACAACAGCCTGGTTCGCACGGAAGCGCAGGCAAGGAGCCTTCTCGCCAGCGGGAATCGATGTTCCTTTTAATCTTCGATCCGACGCGTGTCAGTGTAAAGTGAAAACCGCCCTTGACCTGCAGAAAGCTGGCAGGGAGCCGTCTTCTGGGAGTTCAAACATGCTGCGCACCATGATCAAGTCCAAGATCCACCGGGCCACCGTCACCCAGGCCGACCTGCACTACGTCGGCTCCGTGACCATCGACGCCGATCTCATGGAGGCGGCCGATCTGCTGCCCGGGGAGCTCGTGCACATCGTCGACATCGACAACGGCGCCCGGCTGGAGACGTACGTCATCGAGGGCGAGCGCGGCTCCGGTGTGATCGGGATCAACGGGGCCGCCGCCCACCTGGTGCACCCCGGGGACCTCGTCATCCTCATCAGCTACGCCCAGGTCGAGGATGCCGAGGCGCGCGCGCTGAAGCCGCGGGTGGTGCACGTGGACGGGGACAACCGGATTGTCGAGCTGGGCGTGGACCCGTCCGCCCCGGTGCCGGGCACGGACCAGCTCCGCAGCCCGCAGGCCATCGCACACTGACCCCACTCGAGGAGACCGCCGTGGCGATCGAGATCAGGGACGACCGCAAGGCCGGCCGGCTGGAGGCGTACGACGGCGAGCAGCTCGCCGGGGTGATCGCCTACTTCGTGCTCGCGGACACCGCTCCCGGGGCCCTGGTCGCGGTCCACACCGTGGTCGAGCCGGACCACGAGGGCCGCGGCATCGCCGGGGAGCTGGTGCGGACCCTCTACGGGATCGCCGCCGCCGAGCAGGTCCCGGTGGTTCCGCTGTGCCCGTACGTCGCCGCCTGGGCCGCCCGCCACCCCGAGCTCGCGCCCGAGCCGGCGCCCGAGGTGGTGGCGGCGGCGACCACGGCCCGCACCCTTGGGTGAACCGGACGGGCATACCGTCCGAAGCCGGGGGAAGGTGGGTTGTATGACCAGAAATCTGGATCGGCGACGGATCGCCCCGGGTCTGACCGAGCCCCCGCCCGATCCGGCGCCGCCGCCCGTCCCGGACCCGGTGCCGCGGCCGGTGCCGCCCACCCCCGGGCCGTTCCCGGAGCCTGACCCGATCCCCCCACCTCCGGGGCCCGCGCCCGTCCCGCAGCCCGGGCCCTGGAGCTGATCGTTCAGCCGGTGCGGACCGCCTAGCGGTGGCCGCCCGGAGCGTGCGGAACGCGCCCTCGCGCTCCGTGCGCCGGTAGGTGTGTGCCCGAACCCTGCCCGACCTGAAGAAGTCCCGCCGCCCCGGCCTCGGTACGTCCTCGTACGCCGGCCAGGGCGGCCTTCGTGTGTGCGCTCCCGCGTGCCCCGGTGTGCGGGGCGTGCCGACCCTGCCCCCGGCGCCGCCCCGCGCCGGTCCGTCCCCAGTTGACGGAATGTTAACTTCCCCTTGTGTGCGCCGGGTTGCGACTCTTGTCAGCCCTGTGCAGTGCCGTTAAGTTGTGCGGTTCCTGATGTCTTCAAGGGGGCTCCCATGGGTGTACGGGGCCGGCACCGCCGGTACCAGCCGAGCAGCATCAACCGGGCCTCGCTGGCCGTCACCGCCGGTGGCGCGGGCATCGCCCTGCCGCTGGTCGGAGCGGGTACGGCGGAGGCCGCATCCGTCGACATCTGGAACAAGGTCGCCACCTGCGAGTCCACGAACAACTGGCACATCAATACCGGCAACGGCTATTACGGCGGGCTCCAGTTCAGCCAGAGCACCTGGCGCGCCTTCGGTGGCACCGCGTACGCCCCGCGGGCCGACCTCGCCACCAAGGACCAGCAGATCGCGGTCGCCGAGAAGGTCCTCAAGGGGCAGGGGCCGCAGGCCTGGCCGGTCTGTTCGAAGAAGGCCGGCCTGACCCGCGCCGGCCAGCCGCCCCAGATCACCCCCGGCGCCCCGTCGGGCGAGATCAAGGCACACTCCGTGCCGGGCCCACGGCAGTCGGTCTTACCCGCCGCCAAGCCGAAAACGGACCCGAAGCAGGGTGCGAAGCAGGCCACCGTGCCGCGGCCGACCGGGACTTCGGTCCTGCCCAACCCGTACGTCGTGGCGCCCGGCGACTCGCTCTCCGCGATCGCCCAGGAGCAGCACGTCGAGGGCGGCTGGCAGGCCCTGTACGAGACCAACCGCACCACCGTCGGCGGCAATCCGAACCTGATCTTCCCGGGCCAGCGCCTCACCCTGCGGGTCACCGCAGCCCCGGTCGCACCCGCCCCGGACCGCCCCGCGCAGCCGCCCGCCGCGAAGCCGGCGCCGAAGCCCGCCAAGCCGCCAGAGGCCAAGCCGGCCCCGCAGCCCAAGCCGGTCCAGCCCAAGCCGGTCCAGCCCAAGCCCGTCGAGACCGCCAAGCCGGTCCCGGTGCAGCAGAAGCCCGCACCCTCCCGGCCGGACACCGCCACCAGCGGCTACAGCGCGCCCGTGGACGCGGCCATCGGCACCGCCTACCGGGTGGCCGGCTCCTCCTGGTCCAGCGGGTACCACACCGGCATCGACTTCCCGGTGCCCACCGGCACCTCAGTCAAGGCCGTCGGCCCGGGCGTGGTCGTGTCGGCCGGCTGGTCCGGTGCCTACGGCTACCAGATCGTGATCCGCCACACCGACGGGAAGTTTTCCCAGTACGCGCACCTGTCGGCGCTGTCCGTCCAGGCCGGCCAGCAGGTCGGCGGCGGTCAGCGGATCGCCCGCTCCGGCTCGACCGGCAACAGTACGGGCCCGCACCTGCACTTCGAGATACGGTCGGGCGCCGGCTACGGCTCCGACATCAACCCGCTCACGTACCTCCGCGGCCACGGGGTGCGCATCTGACACCCGCGCGTGCGGCGGCACGGCCGTGAGCAGGATCAGGCCGGCCGCCGCAAGCGCACCGCTCACCAGCGCAGCCGTCGTGCCCAACGCCCCGTACCGGAAGCCTTCGTCGAACAGCGAAATGCCCACCGCTGCCGCCACCACCGGGTTCACCACGGTCAGCGTGGCCAGCGGTGCGGCCAGCCCGGCACCCCGGTAGGCGGCCTGGGACAGCAGCAGCCCGCCCACGGCCAGGACCGCGATCGCCGCGAGTTCCGGCCACTGCCCGAGCACCGCGGCCACGGCGGACTCCCCGGTGCCGGACTCGGCCACCGACTTGGTGAACACCGAGGCCATGCCGAAGGCGGCGCCCGCCGCGATCGCCAGCAGCACGCTCCGCGTGACCGGCTCCCGCATCCGTCGCGCCGCCAGGAACAGCGCCGCCACCCCGGCGGCCGTGAAGCCCAGCAGCAGTGACTGCTCCCCGACGGCCAGCGTCTGCGTACGCCCGTCCCCACCGGTCAGCGCCAGCAGCCCGGCCAGACCGACGGTGGCCATCAGGGCACCCCGCCAGGCAGCCGCGCCGGCCCGGCGCCGCACGAACACCGCCGCCATCGGCAGTGCGAAGACGATGGTCAGCGCCCCCAGCGGTTGGACCAGGCTGAGCGGCCCGTAGGCCAGCGCAGCCACATGCAGCAGTCCACCGGCGCCGTTGAGCGCAACCGCCACCCACCAGCCGGCCTGCCGGAGCGGCGCGTACGGACGGTTCGGATGCGCGACGGCGACCTGCTCCTGCACGATCGCACCGGCCGCGTAGGCGAGCGCAGACACCAGGCAGAGCAGCACCGACAATGCGAGGGCACTCATGTGTTTCAGAATGCGGGGTACTGATCGAGTATTCCTCAATCTCTGGTAGAAGATCGCTCATACTCCGGTCGTAGTAGGCGAGTACAAGCGCGTACTCCCATCACCCCACCGTGACCGTGCGATTGCGGAACGTGACTGCTGGGCAATGGGTTTGGACCCTGACCGGCAGGATCCGTACAGTTCCCCTTTTGGGGACTTCCGCAGGACACGAGTGATCGAGGAACGGCAGCGGGCATGACGGCGACCGAGGCGACCGAGACCGAAGACATCCAGGCGTACGGGCCGGGCATCGACCCCGAGCGGCTGGCGCTCTGCCTCAGCGTGCTCGCGGAGCTGGACACCATCGACGTCGACCACCCCGACGCGATCACCGTCCGCCGCGCCACCGCCGGCGTCTACCGGACGGTCAAGCAGCGCCGCCGCCAGGAGCGCCGCGCCGCCAAGACCGCCAACGACAAGGCCGTCACCGAGGCGACCGCCACCGGCTCCGCCGAGCGCATCGACGACGAGACCGAGGGCATCCTGCCCTCCTCCGTCACGGAGGCCGGTCGGATCGCCGGGATACTCCAGCGCCCGCGCTCCTGCTACATCTGCAAGACGCGGTACGTCGAGGTCGACTACTTCTACCACCAGCTCTGCCCGGGGTGCGCCGTGGAGAACCGCACCAGGCGCGAGGCCCGCGCCGACCTCTCCGGCAAGCGCGCGCTGCTCACCGGCGGCCGGGCCAAGATCGGCATGTACATCGCGCTGCGGCTGCTGCGCGACGGCGCCCACACCACGATCACCACCCGCTTCCCCAAGGACGCCATCCGCCGATTCAAGGCGATGGAGGACTCGGCGGACTGGATGCACCGCCTGGAGGTCGTCGGCATCGACCTGCGCGACCCGGCCCAGGCCGTGGCGCTCGCCGACCAGGTGGCCGAGGCAGGCCCGCTGGACATCCTCATCAACAATGCGACGCAGACCGTGCGCCGCCTGCCCACCGCCTACGCGGCACTGGTCGAGGGGGAGTCCGCCCCGCTGCCCGCCGGTGAGCTCCCCGCCCACCACGTCATCGGCGCCTTCAACTCCGGCGCGGTCGACGGCCTGGCGGCGCTGCCCGTCGGGGTGAGCGGGCTCGAGGCGCAGAAGGTCGCCGACCTCGCCCTGGTCGCGGGCAACGCCAGCCTGGAGCGGCACCTGGCCGGAACCGCCATCGACGCGGGCGGCCTGCTGCCCGACGTCGTCGACAGCAACACCTGGGTCCAGACCATCGACCAGATCTCCCCGGTGGAGCTGCTCGAGACCCAGCTGTGCAACTACACGTCGCCGTTCATCCTGATCAGCGCACTTCGGCCGGCCATGGCCGATGCCGCCCGGAAGTCGACCAGCGGCCGGGCGTACGTCGTGAACGTCTCGGCGATGGAGGGCGTCTTCAGCCGCGGCTACAAGGGCGCGGGACACCCGAACACCAATGCCGCCAAGGCCGCGATGAACATGGTGACGCGGACCAGCGGCCAGGAGATGTTCCAGACCGACCGGATCCTGATGACCTCGGTCGACACCGGCTGGATCACCGACGAGCGTCCGCACTTCGACAAGCTGCGCCTCGCCGAGGAGGGCTTCCACGCCCCCCTCGACCTGGTCGACGGCGCGGCCCGGGTCTACGACCCGATCGTGCGCGGCGAGGCGGGCGAGGACCTGTTCGGCGTCTTCCTGAAGGACTACGCCCCGGCGAACTGGTAGGCCGCTCCAAAAGCCCTGCCGAAGCCCCGGGCCGAAGCCCCGCCCCGAGCCCCCGCCTGCGTTCAGGCGGGGGCTCGCGTGCTGCGGACCCTGGCCGCCAGGAGCTCGATCACCGGACGCCAGTCCTCGAGCTCGCCCGCGTTCAGGCCGACCACCTTCCCCGCGTCGTCGGCCTGCCGGAGGATCACCGCGGCAGCCGCCTCCGGGTCCGCCGCGAAGGCCCGCGCCTCCGCCTCGCCCATCACCCCGCCCTGCGCCCGCAGCGTCAGCGCGCTCTGCGGGGACAGCGTCCGCTCCGGCTCCACCGCCGCCAGGTACCGCTTCGCCGGGACGTGCAGCCGTACCAGGCGGGCCACCCGGTCGCCCAGCAGCGGGCGGACCGCATCCGCCGCGTGGTCGGCGTGCCCCGCGTCGTCACCCGGACGGAGCAGGTGCCCGAGATCGTGCACCAGGCCCGCCACCTGAAGCTCCTTGTCGTACGGATGCGAGCGCCGGAGCAGTGCCGCCGTCTGCAGCGCGTGGTCGTGCAGATCGACCGGATCCCCGCTGCGATCAGGCGTATCCCAGGCTCCCTTGCAGGCGTGCAGCAGCTCCATCAGCTCCTCGACCCCGCGGATTCCGTCGATCTCCGCCACGCCCATCCCCTCCGTCGGTCCACGCAATTCCGTCCCGAGGAGATCAGCTGCGGTCGACACGCCGACGTACAAGGTGCTGAACTCCTGGAGAAGACAAGCAGTCGGGAGTGGATTTTACTCTCCCATTGAGCGGAACCCCGCTCAAATGTGTACCCTGAGGCACACGGACGGCCTCACCCGGGCCACTCTCCGTATCGAGAACAACGGCGCCACCGCGACCGGATGCCCTTTTCTCCCTGCCCGGTGTGGTGAGCCACCCGGGTTACGCGACACAAGAGGAGTGCGCGGTGACACCAGAACTGACGAAGCACGAGCAGGCCCTGACGGAGCGCACGGAGCGCCGAACCCGCTCCGACGAGCTCGGGAGCCTGGAGGTGTGGGCCCGATCCGCCCCGATCCGGCTCGCGGGGTACGAGGACGACCTGGCAGAGCCGCACATCCTGCCGGGCATCGACTGATCCGCGGGTTCCGACTCGCCGCCGCCCCCGCGCCGATCCGGCGCGGGGGCGGCGCAGTACGCCCTGAGCGTCATCGCTCTGGGCGATCATCCCTTCCGCCGGCCACCCGCCGGCCGCAGGATGGCGATCATGAAACTGCTGATGCTGGGTGGTACCGAATTCGTCGGCCGGGCCGTCACCGAAGACGCCCTCGCCCGTGGCTGGGAGGTCACGGTCTTCCACCGGGGCCGCCATGCAGCCCCTCCCGGGACGATCTCCCTGCACGGCGACCGGACCGCCCCCGACGGCTTGGCCGCCCTCGCCGAGGGGGAGTGGGACCTGGTCGTGGACACCTGGAGCGGCGCCCCCACCGTCGTCCGTGACGCCGCCCGACTGCTGCGCGACCGGGTCGGCCGGTACGTGTACGTCTCCAGCCGGTCCGTGTACGCCTACCCGGCCCCGGCCGGCCTCGCCGAGGAAAGCCAGCTCGTCGAGGGCTCGCCCGACGCCGACTCGATCGCCTACGCCGAGGACAAGCGCGGCGGCGAGCTCGCCGCCCTCGACGCCTTCGGCGACCGCGCCCTGCTGGTCCGGGCCGGCCTGATCCTCGGCCGGTACGAGAACATCGGCCGGCTGCCCTGGTGGCTGGGCCGGATGGCCGAGGGCGGCCCGGTCCTCGCCCCCGGCCCGCGCGACCTCCCGATCCAGTACATCGACGTACGCGACCTCGCGCAGTGGACCCTGGACGCGGCGGAGGCCGGGCTCGGCGGCGCCTACGACCTGGTCTCCCCGGCCGGCCACGCCACCATGGGCAGCTTCCTGGAGGCCTGCGCCACCGTCACCGGAGGCACCGCCGAACTCCGCTGGACCGACCCGCAGCGCATCCTGGACGCCGGGGTGCAGCCGTGGACCGAGCTCCCGGTCTGGTTCCCGCCGGGCGAGTACCACGCGGTCATGCACGGCGCAGACGTGGCCAAGGCGGTCGCGGCCGGCCTGGACTGCCGGCCCGTCGAGGACACCGTGGCCGACACCTGGGCCTGGCTCGGGGACATCGGCGGCGCGGCACCGCAGCGGCCCGACCGGCCCAGCCCCGGCCTGGACCGGGAGCGGGAGAAGTCACTGCTCGCGTGAGACCCGGGCGGCGAGACGGGTGGGCGGCAGGTACTCCCGCACCAGCGTGCGGTGCCACCACGCACCCGTCTCCCGCAGCTCCCGCCGGCTGGTGAACCGGTACCGGTACAGCCGGGCCCGCACGAACAGCGGCGGGCCGTCCGGGAACGGATCGTGGCGGAGCAGCCGCAGCGTGTCCCGGTCACCGGACAGCAGCCGCTCCACGAACGGCCCGAACCAGTCCCGCGCATAGCCGGGGGAGAGGGCCGCGAACCACATGAGCCAGTCCAGCCGCAGGTGGTACGGGGCGAACTGGCGGGGCAGCCGCCGCAGGTCACCGGGCTTCCCCTTGAAGCCGTACTCCCGCCAGTCCCCGTCCTCCCGGGGCACCGGATCCGCCGTCCCCTCCACCACCACCTCGTCGCGGATCCGGCCCACCGTGCCGAACGCCCCGTACGTGTTGACCAGGTGCAGGGCGTCGAAGGACCGGTTCATCACCTGCCGCCGCGAGATCATGTTCCGCACCGGATGCCGGCTGAGGACGAGGATCAGCGCCGCCGCCGCGCAGACCAGCACCACGTACCAGACCGGCGCCCCGCGGGCCGCGGCGGCGGGCGGCGGGCCCGCGATCCGGGTGAAGTCGATCGCCGACAGGGCCAGGGTGATCGTCAGCCAGTTCAGCCAGGCGAAATTGCCGGACAGTACCAGCCACAACTGGGTGGCCACGATGATCGCGGCGGCCACCGAGGCCACCGGCTGCGGGGTGAACAGCAGGACCGGCACCACCAGTTGGGTGACATGGTTGGCGGCGCACTCCACCCGGTGCAGCGGCCTCGGCAGATGGTGGAAGAACCAGCTCAGCGGCCCCGGCATCGGCTGCGTCTCGTGGTGGTAGTACAGGCAGGTCAGCTTGCGCCAGCAGGCGTCCCCGCGAATCTTGATCAGCCCGGCGCCGAATTCCACCCGGAACAGCAGCCAGCGCAGCAGCACCAGGACCAGCACCGGCGGGCCGACCGACGCGTTCCCCAGGAAGACCGCCAGGAACCCGGTCTCCAGCAGCAGGGACTCCCAGCCGAAGGCGTACCAGGTCTGGCCCACATTCACGATCGACAGGTACAGCAGCCACAGCACCGCCCACATGGCCATCGCACAGCCCAGCGGAACCGCATCCCCGGCCCCGGCCACGAGCGCGCCCGCCAGCACCGCCCCGGCCCATGCGCACCCGGCGAAGAGCCGGTCGGAATAGCGCCATTGGAAGAGGCTCGGGGCCCGCCGGAAGGGTACGTACCGCACGTAATCCGGCACCGGCAGCATCCCGCGCGCCCCGATCAGGGCGCGGAACTGCAGGGCCGCCCCGAGGAAGGCGAAGAGGTAGACGCCGGCCAGGGCCCGCTGGAAGACCAGCCGGCCCAGCCAGTACTCGGGCGCCGTGAACCAGTCCATCACCCCCAGTATCCGCCAGTATCAGCGCGCCCGGGGGATCCGGCAGGGCCTCCTGGAGCAAGGAAGCGGGCCTCGGCTTGCGACACCCCCGGGCATGCGTCAGACAAGTAGGGAGCATCCGGGGCGAAAGGGAGAACCACGTGAGGCCGAACCACGTGCAGGGACGACCGACACCACGTCAGGCGCCGAGCCGTCACGCACCGGCCGGCGCAGCCCTCTTCGCGCTGCTCGGCCTGCTCGCCGCAGGCTGCGGGAGCGAGGAGAAGCAGCAGCAGCCGGCCAGACCGGTCGAGAGCCAGGAACTCTTCCTCCAGCCCGTCGGCGCCGCCGAACCCGACCCGTTCACCCAGTCGACCGCCACCGGCGAATCCGCGCCGATCCAGGCCCCGGTCCCCAATACGACCGGCCGCGGCATCCGCACCGTCGTCGGATCCACCCCCGGCCTGTACGGGGGCCAGCAGCGGCTCGGCAGCTGCGACGTCGAACAGCAGATCCGCTCGCTCACCGCCGAGAAGTCCAAGGGCAAGGCCCTGGCATTCGCCCAGGCCACCGGCATCGAACCGAACGGGATCCCCGACTACCTGCGCGGCCTCACCCCCGTGGTGCTGCGCGCCGACGTCCGGGTCACCAACCACGGCTTCCGCGACGGCCGGGCCAACGGCTTCCAGTCCGTCCTGCAGGCCGGCACCGCCGTCCTCGTCGACCGGTACGGCATGCCCCGGGTGCGGTGCGCCTGCGGCAACCCGCTCCAGCCGCCGCTCGCCGCCAGGGGCGAGCCCGTCACCCAGGGCAAGCCGTGGACCGGCTACCACCCCAACCAGGTCATCGTGATCGAGCCGACCAGCCAGCCGATCGACAAACTGGTGATCGCCAACCTCGCGGACAACACCTGGATCGAGCGGCGGACCGGCGACGACGGCGCCCAGGACCGGGCGCCCCAGGTCATGCCCCCGTACAACCCCGAGGACGGCCTGCCCGCACATGCCTCCGGCCAGACGGGCAACGGGCCCGCCGACCCGTGTGTCGTCCCGGGCAACAACGCCGGGGCCCGTACCGCGACACCCCCGAAGAGCTCGGGTGTCCCCGGCCCCGCCGCCACCGCCTGCCCGCCGGGCAGCGCACCACGGCAGACCCGGCCCATCGAGCCGGCCCCGCTGCCGCCGCCGAACCCGCGCCCGGCCAGGCCGCAGCCCGACCAGCTGGGCGAGCTGCCCTCCGACGCCTCCGAGAACCAGGGGCTGACCGTGGACCCCAACACACCTGTCGACCCGTACGCCCCGGTCGACCCGCTGAACCCGGACGGCGCGGCCGGCGACGGCACCCTCACCGACCCGTACGCGCCGGCGGACCCGTACGCGGTACCCGACGAGGGCCTCACCTCCGAGGAGGCAGTCCCCGAGGCGCTCCCTGAGGCAGTCCCCGAGGGGGTCTCCGAGGGGGTCTCCGAGGCAGTCACCGAGGAGGCGGTAGAGCTGGAGAGCGCCTGACCCCGGCGTGTGTCATGGTGGACCGGTGCCGACCACCGTATCCCTGCCGGACGACTGGCCCGCACACCCGGACCGATCGCTTGCGCTGAACCGGATGGGCAGCTTCGACTGGGACCTGGTGACGGGCCTCATGCACCTGGACGCGCCGGGACTGGAAGTCTTCGACACCTCCGCCGAGGAATACGACGGCCGGCCCGAGTCCCTCGCGCCAAGAGTTCCGCCCGCCGAATCGCACCGGCTCGACGCACTCGTCTCCAGCGCGCTCAAAAGCGGGGTCAACAGCTACGGCGCCTACTTCCGGATCCGCTGCCGCGACGGGCGGCTGCGCTGGACCCACACCCAGGGCCGGGTCCTGCGCAACGGCGAGGGCCGCCCGTACCGGATCATCGGCATCGTCCGCGACGCCACCGAGGAACTCAGCCATTCCGCCGAACGCCTCGGCCTGGACGAGGAACGCCGCCGCCAGACCTCCGTGGTCGAGGCCACCACGGCCGCCCTCGCCCACGCCCGCACCGTGCAGGACGTGATCGACGCCCTGAGCGACGCACACGGCCTGGAACGGCTCGGCTCCATGGGCATGGTGATGGGCCTGGTCGAGGCCGGGCGGATCCACCTGGTGGCCGAAGGACCGCAGGGCAGCTTCGTCCCCGGCACCCGCTTCACCCGGATCGACGAGGACTACCCGATGAGCGAGGTGGTCCGCTCGCTCCAGCCGAAGTTCATCCACTCCCCTCAGGAATTCGCCGACGGCTACCCCTACCTCTGGTCGAAGATCACCCACATGGACATCTCGGCCGCCGCCTACCTGCCGCTGATCGCCCAGGCCCGGCCGATCGGCGCGATCGGACTGCTCTACCGCGACAAGGACGGCTTCACCCAGGAGGAACGCAACCTCCTCGTCGCCCTCGGCAGCAGCATCGCGCAGAGCCTGCAGCGCGCCATGCTGCTGGAGCAGGAGCACGACCTCGCGGAAGGCCTCCAGCAGGCCATGCTGCCGCGCCGGATCCCGGCCGTGCCGGGCGCGCAGGTCGCCGTCCGCTACCGGTCCGCCCGGATGGGCCGCGACATCGGCGGCGACTGGTACGACGTCATTCCGCTCCCCGGCGGCCGGGTCGGTGCCGTCATCGGCGACGTCCAGGGACACGACACGCACGCCGCCGCGGTCATGGGCCAGCTGCGGATCGTGCTCCGCGCCTACGCGGCCGAGGGGCACTCCCCGGGCACGGTGATGGCCCGCGCCTCCGTCTTCCTCCACGAGCTCGACACCGACCGCTTCGCCACCTGCACCTATGCGGAGGCCGATCTGGCCACCGGGGTGCTCCAACTGGTCCGGGCCGGCCATATCGACCCCCTGATCCGGTCCCGGACCGGCGACTGCCGCCGGCTGCCGGTGGAAGGCGGCCTGCCGCTCGGCCTGTCGGCCGATTTCGGCCGCATCGAATACCCCGTCACCACGGTGGAGCTGGACCCCGGGGAGACGCTCCTGCTCTGTACGGACGGCCTGGTCGAACAGCCGGGGGCCGACCTCGACGACGGCATCCAACGGCTCACCGCCATGGTCCGGAGCGGCCCGGCCGATCTGCAGCAGCTCGCGGACCGGCTGTGCGAGGTGATCGACGACCGCGGCGGCGACGACGACATGGCACTCCTGCTGCTGCGCCGCCACGTCGAGGACGCCCCGCAGGGCGGCGGCCGACTGCAGCAGCACGTCGCCCCCGGCGATCCGGAGGCGCTGGTCTCCGCCCGGCACATGATCGGGGCGGCGGTACGGTCGTGGGGTGCGCGGAACCGGGCCGACGAGATCGAACTGGTGGCGGACGAGCTGATCGTCAACGCCTTGATGCACACGGACGGCCCGGCCATCGTGACCCTCCGCGTCCTGGCGGGCCCGCAACGCCGCCTCCGCGTCGAGGTCCAGGACCGCTCCAGCGCGCTGCCGCGGCGGCGGGAGGCGGGGGCGTCGGGGGTGTCGGGCCGAGGTCTGATGCTGGTCGACCGGCTGGCCGACGTATGGGGCGTGGAGCCGCGCGGCAGCGGCAAATGTGTCTGGTGCGAATTCACCATCCCCTAGCCCGCCCCTCCCCAAACCCGAAGCTCCGCCCGGCCCCCTTCCCGGGGGCTTCGCCCCGGACCTTGCCGGGGTGTACGGGCTCCGCCCGCACCCGTTTCGGGGGCTTCGCCCCCGGGCCGGTGCCGGGCGGAGCCCGGGCACCCTGGCGGGGTGTGGGGCGGAGCCCCACGAGCGGGGTCCGGGGTCGCAGGCCCCGGTTTCGGGAAGGGGCGGGGTGGGGGAAGGCTCCGCGCAGCGGTACGGCCCCCGCCCCCGCCCCCGGGCCCGCCCGGTGCCCGCGAGGGTCCGGGGCGGAGCCGCGGAAGTGGGGAGCCGCCCCCGGGCGGAGCCCGGGCGCGTGGCGGGGTCCGGGGCCGTAGGACCCGGTTTCGGGAAGGGGTGGGGGTGCCCCCCCAGCGAAGCGAGGGGCGGGCGGAGCGCGGGTGGGTTTGTGCAGCCGTAGGGGGCCGGGGCTGCGTACGCTGGTGGTATGCCTGAGTTGCCCGAAGTCGAGGCCCTCAAGGAGTTCCTCGACGAGCACCTCACCGGCCGGACGGTCAACCGCGTCCTGCCGCTCGCCATCAGCGTCCTCAAGACCTACGCCCCACCCCTCGCCGCCCTCGAAGGGCAACAGGTCGGCCCCACCACCCGCCACGGCAAGTTCCTTGCCATCCGCATCGGCGAGCTGTACCTCGTCACCCACCTGGCCCGAGCCGGCTGGCTCCACTGGCGCGAGTCCCTGCCCGCACAGCCGCCCCGCCCCGGCGGCAAGAGCCCGCTCGCGCTGCGCGTCGTACTCGAAGGCGACGGCAGCGACGGCGGCGCCGACGGCTTCGACCTCACCGAAGCCGGCACCCAGAAGCGGCTCGCGGTGTACGTCGTGCACGACCCCCAGGACGTGCCCGGCATCGCCCGCCTCGGCCCCGACCCACTCGCCGACTCCTTCGACCGGGACGCCTTCGCCGCGCTCCTCGCCGGAGAGCGGCGCCAGATCAAGGGCGTGCTCCGCGATCAGAGCGTGATCGCCGGCATCGGCAACGCCTACAGCGACGAAGCGCTCCACTACGCCCGCCTGTCGCCGTTCAAACTGGCCGCCTCCCTCGACGAGGAGCAGATCACCGCCCTCCACACCGCGGTCCGGACCACCCTGCGCGAGGCCGTCGAGCGCTCCCGCGGCATGGCCGCCGGCCGGCTGAAGGCCGAGAAGAAGAGCGGGCTGCGGGTGCACGGCCGGGCCGGCGAGCCCTGTCCGGTGTGCGGGGACACCATCCGCGAGGTCTCGTTCGCGGATTCCGCCCTCCAGTACTGCCCCACCTGCCAGACCGGCGGCAAGCCGCTGGCCGACCGCCGCCTCTCACGCCTCCTCAAGTAGCCTCAAGCGGCCTCAAGCAGCCGTAGACTCCCTGGCCATGGCCATGGCCGAAGAATCGCAGCCGCCCTCCGCCCCCCGCCGCGAGGTGGTCACCGGAGTGCCCCGCGGGGCCCGGCGGCGGCCACCTGCGCACGCGCCCGCCCGGTCGGAGATCTCCGAGCAGACCACCCTCGGGACCACCTACGTCCGCGCGCTGATGCGCAGCCAGTTGCGCGCCGGGCTCGGCGCGCTGATCGCCCTGGCGCTGCTGGTCGGCGCCCTGCCCCTGCTGTTCGCCCTGCCCGAGGACGCGTCCGGCGCGCTGGTCTGGGCGGTGCTGGGGGTGGCCGTGTACCCGCTGATGTGGCTGATCGCCCGCTGGTACGTGCACTGCGCCGAACGCAACGAGGCGGATTTCACCGGCCTGGTCGCGGACCCGAAGGACACGCCCTGAACCCCCGCTAGAACAGGTGCATGGCCAAGTGGCCGAGCGGCAGCCCCAGTTGCCAGGCCGGAGTCCAGACGCGCACGTTCTCGTCCAGACCGCCCGGGTGGGCCGCCTCCGCCGGGAGTCCAGGCTCGAGGTTGGTGGCGAAGAGCTCGGTCCGGTCCAGCCAGGTCCAGGCCGCCCGGGCCAGTTCCAGGTCGGGGTCCTCGGCCGCGCCGCGCTCCCGGGCCTCCTCGCCCAGCTGCAGGAACCGGGTGTGCACCCAGTCCCGCCAGGGGTGCCCGTACGCGGTGAGCGAGAGCCACTCGTCGAGCTGTGAGACCACCCGGATGCCGGAGAGTTCCCCGGCCGCGTCGGAGAGGTAGATGGTGAGTGCCAGGGTGTCCCGGCCGGCCCGGAACTCCAGGGTGCTGACCGGGATCAGCCGGCCCGTGCGCAGCAGTTCGTCCGCGATGTACTCGGCGTAGAGCCATGCCATGGGCACCGCGAGCCCGCCGCCGCTGGTGCCGTTCGTGCCCTCGGGCTGCACCGTTCCACCTTCTCCCGGGTGTCGAGCGTTCCGCCGTCCTCGATGAGCCTTCCCTCAGGAGCTCGTAAGGCGGGGGATGTTTACTCAACTTGAACGGTCTGATGCCGTTCCCGATGCATTCTCGACACCTCACGGACACTAACCGGTCAATCCTTGAGCTGTTTCTTTCGGTCGAACCACCATGGGCCCGACATCGCCGGACATGCCCCGGCCCACCCGCTCACGCGCCGAGTCCGTACCCCTGGAGGTCCTTCCGCAGGGCGCGCAGGGCGTAGTACGTACGGGACTTGACCGTCCCGGCCGGGATGCCGAGCTCGCGCGCGGCCTCGGCCACCGACCGGTCGCGGAAGTACACCTGCATGAGCACCTCCCGGTGCTCCGGCCCCAGGCTGCCCAGGGCCCGCCGGACATCGATGGCCGTGACCGCGCCGGCCACCCCGTCCACCGGAGCCGGGGCGTGCTCCAGCCCCTGGGGGTCCACTTCCCGGGGGCGGGACAGCCGGGCCCGGCGGGCGTCGATGGCGAGGCGGCGGCCGACGGTGAACAGCCAGGGCCGCATGGACGCGTGGTCGCTCTCCAGGGCCTCCGGGTGCTGCCAGGCCCGCACCAGGGTCTCCTGCACCAGGTCCTCGGCCCGCTGGGCGTCGCCGTGCGTGAGACCGAGCAGAAATCCGAACAAGGCCCGGCCGTGCTCGCGCTGGAGTTCGGCCAACGCGTCGGCTGCTGTGCGCTGGAGGGTGGGGGAGAGGGTCACCGGGTGGCTCCTTCCGGGGTCCGGGCGGCTCGACATGCCCACCCTGACCTGCGATGAGCCCGCCCGGAACCGCCCCGCCGAGGCCGTGCGCCCAAGCACCCGGGAGATCCGATGGACGGCAGGGTTCCGCGACAAACGGTCGAACGGCGCGGCGAACGGGTGAGGACCCGGGCCGGCCCGGCACCGCTCCTTGACTTCCCACGTCATCTTCTGTGGATTCAGATCATCAGATAGTCCGATAAGTGAGAGCTGGGACAGATGACCAAGCGACCCCGGCACACCGCACGCATTGCCCTGGCGGCCGTACTGCTCTCGGCCGCCGCCGCAGCAGCCGCAGCCGGCTGCTCGGCGGAGCGGGACTCCACCCCGGCCCGTCTCGCGGACCCGCGCAGTCCGCAGCCCTCCAGGGTGGCCGGCGCCCACGACCCGGCCGACCCGCAAGCCCGGCCCGCCGCCCGCGGATTCACGCTGGTGGCCACCGGGGACGTACTCCCGCACACCTCGGTCATCAACCGCGCCGCCGCCGACGCGGACGGCGACGGCTACGACTTCCGGCCGCTGTTCGGCGCGGTCAAACCGGTGGTCTCGGCCGCCGATCTCGCCCTCTGCCACATGGAGACCGTCTACGGGGAGGACGGCGGCCCCTTCAGCGGGTACCCGGCGTTCATCTCCCCGCCCGAGGTCGCCGACGGCCTCAAGGACGCCGGGTACGACGGCTGCTCCACCGCCTCCAACCACACCCTGGACGACGGTGCGGAGGGGCTGCAGCGGACCCTGGACCGCTTCGACAGGGCGGGGCTCAAGCACACCGGCTCGGCCCGTACGGCGGCGGAGGCGGCCACCCCGGCGATGTACACGGCGGGCACCGCCAAGGTCGCGCACCTCGCCTACACCTACGGCACCAACGGCTATCCGCTGCCCGAGGACCGGCCGTGGGCGGTGAAGCTGATGAAACAGGACCAGGTCATCGCGGACGCCCGGGCCGCCCGGCGGGCGGGCGCCGATGTGGTGCTGGTCAGCCTCCACTGGGGCACGGAGTGGCAGACCGAGCCGAACGAGCAGCAGCTGAGCCTGGGCAAGGCGCTCACGGCCGCGCAGACCGGCGGCCGGCCCGACATCGACATGATCCTGGGCACGCATGCGCACATCCCGCAGGCGTACGAGAAGGTCAACGGGACGTGGGTGGTGTACGGGATGGGCGACCAGGTCGCCGGGCAGATGTTCAACCACTCCGGCGACTTCGACCCGCGCGGCAACCAGGGCTCGATCGGCCGGTTCCGGTTCGAGCCGCCGGCCGCGCCGGGACAGCGGTGGCGGGTCACCAGGGCGGAGTTCATCCCACAGCTGATGGACCTCGGCGCCGGCCGGGTGGTCAACCTGCCGGCGGCACTGGCGGAGGACCCGGGCCGGGAGGACTACGAGTCCGCCCAGGACGCGATCACGGAGGCGGTCCTGAGCCGCGCCGCCTCCAAGGACGGCCTGACCCTTGGCCACTAGCGCCCGTAAGGCTTCCGTAACCGGTCGGCACAGCGCCGACCGGGCAGGTGCGTGGTGGACTGTGAGCCGGATGAAACCGGTGGTGGAAGAGACCGACCTTCTCCGCACCACATCATGAGAGGCGATACATGAAGCGCGACCGCGCACAGTTCGGGCGTCTGAGCCGGATGGCCACGACCGCGGCATTCGGCGTCGCCCTGGCCCTGGCCGCCGTCAGCCCGGCCACCGCCGCCGACGGCGGTGGCAACCAGATGCCCGCGCCGCCCAAGACCAACAGCGTCGCGTCCGCCTACGCCTCCATCTTCGGCTCCGCTCCGAAGAACAACATGGGCACCATCTGGGCGGACACCAAGGTCACCATGCAGTGCTGGGCGGACGGCGCCTGGGCCAACGGCACCAACCGCTGGTTCTTCGTCAGCGCACCCGGAATCAGCCCCCAGGGCAAGTCCACCCGGATGTCCGGATGGATCTCCGCCAACAAGGTCTCCAACCAGAGCACGGTCCCCCACTGCTGATGCGGTCCCGGTCCCGCCGCGGCGCTGCTCGGCGCGCGCGCCCCGGCGGGGCTCCCTACAGTGCGAACCATGAGCGTCAGCGCACCGCCGTACCAGGAGACCCACGGGACCCGGAACCGGTTCCTGAGCCGGGTGCCCGACGGGTTCGGCGCGTTCTTCGGTGCGCTCGGCCTGCTCTGTGCCCTGCTGGCGCTGTCCCCGACCCTGCGGCGGCTGCTCCGTCCGGTGGTCCGCTTCCTCGACCTCTTCGTCGTACCGGTCAGCGCCAACCTCGCGTACGCCGTCTTCCTCTTCCTGCTGGCCGCGGCCCTGGGGACCCGCAAGAAGATCGCCTGGTGGATCGTCGTCGCCTATTTGGCCCTGCTGATCCTCACGGACCTGCTGATCCTCCTCGACGGCGGCTACCCGCCATGGGTGTCCATCCCCTCCGGCATCCTCGGCATCGCCGCCGTCACCCTGCTCGTCCTGGCCCGCAAGGAGTTCTACGCGGCCTCCCGCCCGGGCGCCGTGTGGCGGGCCCTGCTCGTCCTCGGGGTCGGGCTGCTCGCCGCCGTGCTCCTCGGCTGGGGCCTGGTCGCCCTCTTCCCCGGCACCCTGCCGCGCAGCCAGTGGCTGGACTGGGCGGCCAAGCAGGTCTTCGGCGGGCTGTTCTCCGCCCGCCAGTTCGACGGCCGCCCGCCCCGCCCGCTGTACTTCCTGCTCGGCCTGTTCGGAGCGCTGGCCCTGCTGAACGCCGCAGCCACCCTCTTCCGCTCGCAGCGCATGACGGCCGCCCTGCACGGTGACGAGGAACCCCGGATCAGGGCCCTGCTGGGGGCCTACGGCCGCAACGACTCCCTCGGCTACTTCGCCACCCGCCGCGACAAGGCGGTGGTGTTCGCCCCCACCGGCAAGGCCGCGGTCACCTACCGGGTGGAGGTGGGGGTCTGCCTGGCCAGCGGGGACCCCGTCGGCGACCCCGGTGCCTGGACCCCCGCCATTGACTCCTGGCTGGCCGTGGCCCGCCGCCACGGCTGGCAGCCGGCCGTCATGGGAGCCTCCGAGGAAGGTGCCACCGCCTACGCCCGGTCGGGCCTGAGCGCCCTCCAGCTGGGTGACGAGGCGATCCTCCAGGTCGCCCACTTCGACCTGGACGGGCGCGACATGCGGGTCACCCGGCAGGCAGTCAACCGGGTCCGGCGCACCGGCGCCACCACCCGGATCCGCCGGCACTCCGCACTCACCGAGGAGGAGATGGAGCGGATCATCGACCGGGCCGACCGATGGCGGGACACCGAAACCGAACGCGGCTTCTCCATGGCCCTGGACCGGCTCGGAGATCCGGGCGACGGCGACTGCCTGCTCGTCGAGGCCCTCGACGCCGACGGCGAACTGATCGCCCTGCTCTCCTTCGTCCCCTGGGGCAGGGACGGCATCTCCCTCGACCTCATGCGCCGCGACCGGACCGCCCCCAACGGGGTGATGGAGTTCATGGTGGCCGAGCTGTGCGCCACCGCCCCACGGCTCGGGGTCCGCCGGATCTCCCTCAACTTCGCCGTGTTCCGGTCGGCCTTCGAGGAAGGCGGCCGGATCGGGGCCGGACCGGTGCTGAAACTGTGGCGCAGACTGCTGCTGTTCTTCTCCCGCTGGTGGCAACTGGAGGCGCTGTACCGCTCGAACGTCAAGTACGGACCCGAGTGGTACCCCCGGTTCCTCTGCTACCAGGACGCCGGCTCGCTGGCCCGGGTCTCCCTCGCCTCCGGCATCGCCGAGGGCTTCGTCTCCGTACCGAGCCTGCGCAAACTGTGGGGCAAGGGGCACGTGCGGGGCGCGACCGCCCCCGTCACCAGCACCGAGGGCCTGCCCTCCATCGCCTCGCTCGGCCTCCAGGAGGCGGGGGAGGAGGGCGGGGCGGGCGCCGAGCAGTTGCCGGAGCAGGTCCGGGTGCGGCACGCCAAGCTCGACCGTCTGATCGCCGCCGGCACCGACCCCTACCCGGTCGGCATCCCACAGCGCACCCACACCGTGGCAGGCCTGCGCGCCGCCCACTCCGCCCACGCTGCCCAGTCCGCCCGTCCCACCGGCACCCGCACCGGCGAACAGGCCACCCTGGCCGGGCGGGTGATGGTGGTCCGTGACCTCGGCGGCGTGGTCTTCGCCGTCCTGCGCGACTGGTCGGGGGACTTCCAGCTGATGTTCACCCGCGAGGAGTCCGGCGCCGAGGTGCTCGACTCCTTCACCTCCCAGGTCGACTTCGGCGACCACGTGGTGGCGAGCGGCGAGATCGGCGCGAGCAGGACCGGCGAGCTGTCGCTCCTCGTCTCCTCCTGGCAGCTCACCGGCAAATGCCTGCGCCCGCTCCCCGACAAGCGCAAGGGCCTGGCCGACCCGGAGGCCCGGGTCCGCCGCCGCTACCTCGACCTGGTCGCGCGGCCGGAGGCCCGGAACGTGGTCCGGGCCCGGTCCGCGGCCGTCCAGGCGCTGCGCCAGGGGCTGCTGGACCGCGGCTACCTGGAGGTCGAGACCCCGATGCTCCAGCAGATCCACGGCGGCGCCAACGCCCGCCCGTTCCGCACCCACATCAACGCCTACGACCTGGACCTGTACCTGCGCATCGCACCCGAGCTGTACCTGAAGCGGCTGTGCGTCGGCGGTATGGAGAAGGTGTTCGAGATGGGCCGTACCTTTCGCAACGAAGGGGTGTCCTACAAGCACAACCCCGAGTTCACGATGCTGGAGGCCTACCAGGCCTTCGCGGACTACGACGTGATGCTCGACCTGACCCGCGAGCTGATCCAGGGCGCCGCCACGGCCGCCTTCGGCTCACCCGTCGCGCACAAGGCGGGCCCGGACGGCCGGCTCGTCGTCCACGACATCTCCGGGACCTGGCCGGTGAAGACCCTCTACGGGGCGGTCAGCGAGGCGCTCGGCGAAGAGGTCGACGCGGACACCGAGGAGCATGTGCTGCGCCGGCTCTGCGACCGGGTGGGGGTGCCGCACACCCCCGAGGACACCCGCGGTGATGTGGTCGTGGAGATGTACGAGCGCCTCGTCGAGGAGAAGACCAAGCTGCCCACCTTCTACAAGGACTTCCCGACGGACGTCTCCCCGCTCACCCGCCAGCACCGCAAGGACCCGCGGCTGGCCGAACGCTGGGACCTGGTGGCCTTCGGTACCGAGCTGGGCACCGCCTACTCGGAACTGACCGACCCGGTGGAACAGCGCCGCCGGCTCACCGCCCAGTCCCTGCTCGCGGCCGGCGGCGACCCCGAGGCGATGGAACTCGACAACGACTTCCTGGACGCCCTGGAGTACGCGATGCCGCCGACCGGCGGCCTGGGCATCGGCGTGGACCGCCTGGTCATGTTCCTCACCGGCCTGACCATCCGCGAAACCCTGCCGTTCCCGCTGGTCCGCCGCGGCTGAGCAGGCGCCGCTGAGCGGGCTCCCCTGAACGGGTGAGGGGGCTGCGGCGCGTCCGCGCATCTCGACATCTGCGGCGATCTCGTTGATACGTAGTAGTAATGAAAAATGATGAGCTGTCAGCGGGGCGGCGGTTCGTGCTGCGGACCGCTGTCTTTCTCGGGGTCGCAGCCGCTGCCGGGCTGATCGGCAGTGAGCAGGCGGGAACTCCCGGGGGGCAGGGCGCAGCACCGCCCGGGCCGGGGCCGGGGTCAGGACCGGGATCGGGGTCGCCGCGGGTCGGCGCCGGGGGTGCGGGGGCCGCCGGGGCGCCGGGGATGCGGGCGCAGGGCCCGCCCGCGACGGCGTACCGGCTGAACCCCAGCCTCAGCGAGGCCCCGCCGCGCTACCGGCCGAGCCTGCCGCCCGTACGCACCCGGCCCCTCCTCGAAATGCCGCCCGCCGCCCACACCGGCCGCAGCATGGTGCTCACCTTCGACGACGGTCCCGACCCCCGCTACACCCCGGGCATCCTGGACACCCTCGCCCAGTACCGAGCCCGTGCCATGTTCTTCGTCTGCGGGGAGATGGCCACCGTGCACCGCGACCTGGTGCGCCGGATGGACGCCGAAGGCCATGTGATCGGCAACCACACCTGGACCCACCCGCTCATCCCCCGGCTCTCCCGTCCCGCCCTGGCCGCCGAGATCAGCCGCACCAGCGATGTGGTGCAGCAGACGGTCGGCCGGCCGCCCGTGTGGTTCCGCGCACCGTACGGAGCCTGGAACCGGGCGGCGTTCGAGATCGGCGCCGAACTCGGCATGGAGCCGCTGGCCTGGACCGTGGACACCCTGGACTGGAAGGAGCCGGGCACCGGCACCATCATCTCCCGGGTGCTCAAAGGGGCCGGCCCCGGCGTGATCGTGCTGTCCCACGACGCGGGCGGCGACCGTGCGCAGAGCGTCGCCGCCCTGCGCGCCTACCTTCCCCAACTCATCGACCGGGGCTACGAGATGTCCCTGCCGGCGCTGCCCCCGCGCTGACCGGTCCGATCCGTGTGATCACGGCTGGGGGCGGGCGCCTTGACGGGTGCCCGCCCCCAGCCGGCGCTCAGCGGGCCTCCACCATCCGGGCGAACACCACCACGTTGCCGTCGTAGCCCTTGGCCTTGGAGTAGCCGCCGCCGCAGGTGATCACGCGGAGCTCGGCGTGCCCGGTGTCCCCGTACACCCGGGCACCGGGGAACGATTCCTTGGAGAACACCTCCACGCCGTACACCTCGAACACCGCGGTGCGCCCGTCGTACCGCTCCACCTCGATGCGGTGGCCCTTGCGCACCGAACCCAGCCCGTAGAACACCGCCGGGCCCTGCGCGTTGTCGACATGGCCGACCACCACGGCAGAGCCCTGCTGACCGGGCGAGATCCCGTTCAGGTACCAGCCGGCCAGGTTCGGGTCCTGGGCCGGCGGCGCGTCGATCCATCCCTCGGCGTCGAGACCCACCGTCATCACCGGTGCATCCACGCTGATGGCCGGAATCCGGATCCGCTGCACGGAGGAATGCTCCATCACCTCCAGTCCAGGCTGTGCCCGGGGTGGTTCCGCAGGCAGTTGATCGGCGGTCACCTTCACGGCCGCCGCCGCGGTCGGCTGCGGCGGGCCTTCGTCGATATTCGACCCGTTCCGCATCATGGCGAGGCCGGAGAGCAAGACCAGGGCGATGACGCCCCAGGGGGAGCGCCTCCTCGGTGGCGGCTCGTCCTCGATGAACATGGTTCCCTTCCCGACGCGGGGGTCCCGGCCCGCGTTCCTGTCCCCGCCCCGGCGCTGCTGTGCTGGTTTCCGGCAGCGCTCTTGTTCACGCACGCTAAGCGTGCTGCGGCGGGACGGCGAGGGGGGAAGGGCGAACGGGTGGCGGGGCGCCGGCGGGCGGGCGGCGGGGGCCGGAAGGGGTGCGCCCATCCAGGTAATCGTCACATAAATGTCTGACGGGCCGTGACCTGCGGATCCGTCGGCCCGGCTGCGCGCTGCTCGGCGTGTCGATCAACCGGGCGGCCCAAAGCCGGACATGCGGTGGTTGCGCGGCGCCCTGAGGGTTCGTCGTGGGAGGCGTTCTCGTCGATCATCCCGGGCCACCGCTCTGGGGCGCTTCCCGCTGGAGGTTCCACCATGCGTGCCTTTCGCGCCTTCACCGTGACCGCGGCGGCCTTCGCTGCCGTCGGGCTTTGCACCCCACTTGCCTCCGCGGATCCGCCGGGCACAGGCATCGGGGGAAATGGGCCGAGCAACGTCTCGGTCAACCCGTTCTCCGTCCACCAGGGCTCCACCATGCAGGTGAGTGCCTCCGGCTGCGGCCACGGAGGCACGGTCAGCTCGCCCGGCAACTTTTCGCCGGCGAACCTCTCGGCCGGCACCGTCGGATTCGCCACCGTGCGGATCTTCAACCACGCGTCGCCCGGCACTCACACGCTGCACGTCAGGTGCAACGACAGCAATCTCATCGCGACCCACCGTTTCCAGGTCCTCTTCGGCAACGGTGCCCAGGGCGGCATCGGCGGGTCCTTCGGCCCGTCCACCACCGAGACCGTCATCGGCGCGGGGCTTGTCGGTACCGCTGCCCTCGGCGCGGGCATCCACCTGATGCGCCGTCGCCGGCCGGTCCGCGGCCGGGCCTGACCGGACGGACCTCCCCGGTCTGAGCTCGAACCGCCGGTCGCCCCGAGTCCTGGCCAGGACTCGGGTCCACGATCCGGCGGTGGCGGGCGGTACGGGTCTGCGGGACGGAAGGACCGGCCTGCTCGTTGTCCTGCGCCTGACTCATGGTCGTCT